>JACXUE010000085.1 GCA_014764075.1 Sulfuricurvum sp. | reverse complement strand
ACCACTTGCTTGTCACCGCGATCACCTTCAAAAATGATCGCCGCTTTGTTTTTACGGCTATCCAAATGACGATCGATACATTGATGAGCAACGTTAAGCTTTCCCCCTTCAAACCATTTGACGAAAGGCATGTTGCTCTCATCCAATACGTTCGTATACGGCTCGAACCAATCAATTTTTTCACTGGCGAAGTGCCCCCAAAACCCTTCATAGTCCTCTTTTGCCCATGTTTGCAAATCGTTGTATTCACACATATTTTTAATACGTGCACTTTTAGCGAATTCGCGGTTTGGTTGAAAAGTTGGTTTAACAATATCGCTCATAATTAAGGCTCCTTGTGTTTAGTTTAATTTATGTGTGTTGTAATTTTATATAGACCATTGCGGTCATGATCGCATCGTTTAGCGCATTATGCTGTCCCATCCTCGGGATATTCAAATCTCGGAGGATTGTATCAAAGCGCAAATCAATGTTTCCTTGAGGAATCAAAGCAATTTTTCTATCAAAATAAAGCCCGGAAATCTCAATTTGTCTATGAGGCAATTCACACCCCAGCCAAGATTTAATGAGGCGATTCATCATCGCCATATCAAACTCCAAATAATACCCTACCAATGGGCGGTTTCCGATAAAATCGAGAAACTTTTTTGCCCCTTCCAATGGGGGGATTGCACCCTCCAAATCACACGGACGAATGTGGTGTATTTTGATACTCTCAGAGCTAATCTCTCGTGAGGGCTTTAAAAAGAGTTCAAAGCTCTCGGAGGTCAAAATACGATCCCCTTTGACCTTGACCGCACCGATGCTGAGTATTTCATCTTTTTTGGTGTTCAATCCCGTTGTTTCGGTATCAAACACGACCACTTCATCCCCGTCATAGGAATCAAACATCCACGCGTAACTCTCATCGTTGAGTCCGCGACGATTCCATGCACGCTTGAGTAAAGCGAACATTACACCACCATCCCCAAATGAAAATGGTAGGTGAGAAATTTTTTGAACGTGTTGACGATTTTAAACGCATCTTTGAGCAAATCCCTCTCAGGTTTGCTCAGCATTTTGGGATTGACGTAATTGTATTGATCACTCCTTTGTTTTTGTCCCAAAATAAATCGCAAACGAATACTAAGCAGCGTATCGTACGCTTCAATCAATTCATTCGCGAATTCCCGATCAAAAATCCCTTTATTGTTCAGTTCTTTAATTCGCTCTGTTGTATTTGTGGTGCCGATTTTGTGCTCCAAAGAGAGGACGCGGATGCCATGCACAATCGCAAAGATCCCCCCTTTTTTGATATCGAATTCGCTCCCGTGTTCGGCTCGTCCTAAAATAAAACTGCCGATAAGCGATAAAGGGGTCTCAAACGCCAACGCCGCTTTCGCGGCATGGGCCAAGATATCGCTTCTCCCCTCGAAATGCTCATCCAAATAGCTTCGGCATTCCAAGAGCAATTCACAATCCCCAGCAACGCAATGGGCATCCAAAAAGATTGACAATCCCATCAGCGACTCTTCATTCAAAGTATCAACCCATCCGCTTATCAGTTTCTTGTACCCACTGACGTTTCGTCTCCAATACGGATTGCTTACCATCACGTTCCCGTTGCATGCGGGGAATCCCAGCTGCAGCAAATAATTGTTGAGTTGCGTCATGTACGGCTCAAACGCTTTGATATCTTCATCATCACGAATAATAAGGGCGTTATCTTGATCGGTACGCAAAATCTGCTCAGCCCGCCCCTCTGAGCCCATGATAATCAATGCGCATTTATGCTGCAACGGTTGCGGAACAACCATCTCAAACACTTTACGATACGTTTTAGCGTTAAGTTCGCTCACCAATTTGGAGACGTAGCGTACTTTTACCCCTTTGCTGGTCAATGATCTGACCAAATGGGTCAAAGAGCGTTGTGCACTTTGAAGCTCGTCAATACTCCTCGATCTCTCGATCGATGCGGCGATGAGATGGGTATGATTGGCAAAATGGCTCAACAAATCGAATTGCTCAAGAATTCCAATTATTGCATCGTTTTCGGTGACCACCAACCGCTTGACACCATGTTTAGTAAAAAGCAATAAAGCGTTGAACAAAAAATCGCTCCGCTCAATCGTAATCAAACCGAACGTCGCTATTTCACCGATCGGATCATTTCGACTCTTATCACTCAACAGTAATTTCTCACGAAGATTTGTATCGGTGACGATTCCAATCCGATCCTCTTTCTTGACCAAAACAACATTCGCATTCTGGTTCGCCATTTGACGCAATGCATCTTTAATGGGTGTTGAAGCGTCAACAAAGCAAGGTGCATGCAAATAGATCTCATCAACACGCGAAACCATAAAAGGGGTCAATTCATTTTGGTGCTGACGCTCTTTAAGGCTTTGGTGTTTAGTGATAAAATCTTGCATAAAATAGTTTTGAAAAGATTCGACGTCTTGGAGAAGATTAAGAAAAGATTCTTTGGGAAGTTCATAGCAGATAAGGTCTTCGGCAACACTAAAGGTGCTTTGGGTATTTCCATAAATCAGGGAGTTGGCATCAAAGCTGTCGCTCTCCCCATAAACGTTTTGAAGTTCACCCTCCACACTTTCGTTGACGATACCTTTGATGATAATGTAAAGCGATTCAGCTCTTACCCTAGGGTTGATGAGAACCGTCTCCTTAGGATAATAGGCAATATCCATTTGGGCCATTAATTTCTCAATCTCCCGTTCCCCTAAGAGGTCAAACGGGTGAATCGACATCAACAGCGATTTTTGGTCAAAAAGACTCAAAAGTGACTCCTAAATAGATTATTTAAACGCGGCAGGAGCAAAAGCCCCTTCTACTACGTTAGCCGCTACGGCACTAAAGCTTGCCTCGTCCGAGGCAGATTTTAAAAGCCGAGTGCTTTTATTAGTGCTCTACTGCACCATCAGCTCCGATGCCGGTTTGGCTACGGATATTTTGTGCTTCGAACGCTTCACGCTCTTTTGCAGCACTCTCGCTGTTGTCGGTAATCGAGAAAAACCAAATTCCGATAAATGCCGCACCCACCGAGAATAATGCCGGATATTTGTATGGGAAAATCGCCTCCGAATTTTTCAATACATCAACCCAAACGGTTGGCCCAAGTACTACGAGAACTGCCGCTGTTAGTAAACCGAACGAACCTCCGACCAAGGCACCGCGAGTTGTCAATTTAGACCAAAACATTGAAAGGAACAAAATCGGGAAGTTTGCCGATGCCGCGATGGCAAACGCCAATCCTACCATGAACGCAATGTTTTGCCCTTCAAATGCGATACCGAGGTAAATCGAAACCAACCCCAACACAACCGTCGAGATTTTAGAAACTTTCATCTCCATCATTCCATCTACACGTCCTGCACGGAGAACCGATGCATAAAGGTCATGTGAAATCGCCGAAGCACCCGCAAGAGTCAACCCAGAAACAACCGCTAGGATTGTCGCAAACGCTACCGCAGAGATAAATCCGAGAAAAAAGTCTCCACCAACCGCATGTGACAAGTGGATTGCCGCCATGTTATCTCCACCGAGGATTGGATATCCGCCGTTAATCGCATGTTTTGCGGCATCAAGATATTCTGGATTTTGGAAAACCATAACCGTCGCACCGAAACCGATGATAAACGTCAAAATATAGAAATACCCGATAAACCCTGTCGCATAGAAAACCGATTTACGCGCCTCTTTCGCATCACTAACGGTGAAAAAGCGCATAAGGATATGCGGAAGTCCCGCCGTACCGAACATCAACGCAATACCGAGCGAAATCGCTGAAATCGGATCGCTGACCAATCCTCCCGGAGCCATGATGTCGATAGTCCCTTTGAGTTCAACCGCTTTAGCAAACAACGATTCGAAGTTAAAGTTATAGTGAGCCATAACCGCAACCGCCATAAATGTGGCTCCTGAGAGCAACAAGAACGCTTTGATGATTTGAACCCAAGTTGTCGCGAGCATTCCCCCGAACGTGACGTAAAGGATCATCAATACACCGACGAGAATAACTGCCACTTCATACTCAAGACCAAAAAGGAGTTGGATCAATTTTCCTGCCCCTACCATTTGAGCGATCAAATACAAGATAACCGTTACAATCGAACCAAACGCTGCCAAAGTACGGATAGGAGTTTGACGCAAACGGTACGATGCAACGTCTGCAAATGTGTATTTACCAAGGTTACGGAGCTGTTCAGCCACCATAAACAAGATAATCGGCCAACCGACCAAAAACCCGATCGAATAGATCAATCCATCGTAACCTTTAGCGTATACGAGAGCCGAAATCCCTAAAAATGATGCCGCTGACATATAGTCACCCGCGATCGCCATACCGTTTTGGAGCCCTGTGATCCCTCCGCCGGCAGTATAGAAATCTTTTGCTGTTTTAGTACGTTTCGCCGCCCAGTACGTAATACCGAGTGTTGCCCCCACGAAAATCAAGAACATGATGATTGCCGACATGTTCAACGCTTGTTTTTCCACTTCACCGGTTAGTGCTTCACCTGCGAACGCCGCAAAGCTTGTAAGAAGTACTAATAGTAATGTTTTCATCACTCTCCCTTTGCTTTTGCTTTGATTCGTGCTGTAAGTTCATCAAACTCGCTGTTAGCACGGCGGACATAAATCCCCGTCAAAACAAACGCGCTGATGATGACTCCGATCCCTACCGGAATCCCTACCGTCGTTACTGAACCCGCAGAGAGCGGTGTCCCCAAAAGTTTTGGATCAAAAGCAATGACCAAAACAAACCCGAAATAGATAATAAGCATAACAATCGTCAATGTCCAAGCGAATTTACTACGCTCAGCTACGAGCTTGATGTAATCGGGATCGTTTTTGATCATATCAACCATCTCTTGTTTCATGACTTACCCTCCTTAAAAGTTGTAGTTCGCAATAAAGCGGTATTCATCCCAGCTAGTGTCTTCAGCTGCATTTTTGAATTTGTCCGGAAAGTTTCCACGAACTCGGAGTTGAAGATTTTTAACCGCTTCAGGGTTCCAAATGATATCAAATCCCGGTTCAGTTGTTTTACCACTAGTATAAGATCCGGTGAAACCTTCTATATCAAAACTTGTATAATAAAGAGTTGTCGTTACATTCGCACCCATATCTTTAAAATTATACGTCCCTGCCAATTTCCATGCATCTGTTCCAGCCATGAATTGATGGCGAGTTACCATACCTTGTGTATATGCAGGCATTCCACCCCACGGAGTGATTGTTCCTCCATGAATTGCAGCCGAATCACTTGAGCTATTGTGAGAAATTGCACCTGAAACATCTAAGTTACCGATCTTAACTCCCATTTTAGCTGCAATAAAATCACTCTGAACATTATTGATGACATTATTTGAACCTACATCGCGTTCATTAATCCATTGAGCAGCAACATACGGTGCTACACCACTTGCATAACTCCATCCATAATTTGCTTCGGCATAAATGACGTTAAGGATATCGTGTGCGTAATAATCCCAAATTTGTAATTTAAGACCTGGGATTCCGGAATAAATTGCAGCTATGGCGGTCACTCCGTTCGTATCATCACCGATTGCCGCAGTTCCCATATTTTGGAAATGCCCACTTTTATAAGGAGC
>JACXUE010000247.1 GCA_014764075.1 Sulfuricurvum sp. | reverse complement strand
AGCAAGCGGTATGGAACTGTCTTGTTTTTCAAGTGCTGTGATCAACGTCCCCCCAGCAAGCCGTATGGAAACTTCGATATTATCAGCGGATCTTTCTATGGTTTCAATGTTTCCGGACAAAACATTGTCCTGAGTATTTTCAATAGGAGAATTAACGATATGGATATCACTCGATTTGATAATTGCATAGAGATCACATCCGACACTGAGTCCCATATTTTCAACCGATTTGGTCGTAATGACCGAGCGTAACGTATCTGATCCACTGAGGGCAAGAGTAAGAGTAGAATGTAACCCATCTGTTTCAATAGATACTAGAGCTGATGGAAGTTGATTACGTGCGCTGGTGGTAAGAAACGTACGGCTGAGAATGCGGGCGAGGTGTTCAGGATCATTTCCTGCTTCAGCAAAACGATCGATAAACTGACGATGAAGTTCTCCTAAACGGTGAAATGTTGCGATCAGTTCTCGCGCATAGGGGGTGAGTTTTGTGCCGCCACCCCCTTTGCCTCCGGTGATCCGTTCTATGAGAGGTTGACTTGCTAGAGCATTCATCCCGTTGATCCGCTCCCATGCCGCTCTATAGGACATTTTCATCTCTTTGGCGGCGGCATTGATCGATCCTGTTTTATCGATCCGCTCCAGCAGTTCGATCCGTCCGGCACCCAAGAAACTTTGGTCCTCTTTGGTAAGCCAAAAACGTCCGTCAATTTTCATTAGAGTATAAAACTCCGTTTCATAGGGGGTTCGATAGCATCGATCGGATATTCACCGTTCAAAAATAGATAATTAGCCAATACCCCTTGCGCTAAAAGCATATCAGAACCATCTTTGTACGGTAATCCACTCACTTTGATTTCACGTAAAAATGGGGTCTCTTTGCCGTAAATAACGTCGATTGCCCCTTTTGCATATGAGAGCAGTTCAAGCAAAAGAGGACGAGGGATGGGTAGTTCATTGTCGCTAAGTCCCGCAGATGTCGTGTTAATGATCAGATCATATTCAGCAGTAACAAAATCGTCCCAGCAGTAGGC
>JACXUE010000084.1 GCA_014764075.1 Sulfuricurvum sp. | reverse complement strand
ACCTCTTGTGCCGAAGAGGCGCTCAAAATCTATCTGTATCAACAAGATATTGCCAAAATGACCGCGTTGTTGGAAAAATCTCATCTCAATGATCCGTTGCTGCTCGATTTGTACGTCAAAGTCAAATTGTTCGACAAAGCCTCCATTTTAGCACAAGCTCTGTATGAAAGAGAGGATAATCCCCTCTATTTGGCGCAAAGTGCCGTCTTTAAATACGAAGGTGCCGCAAATCGTAACGATCCCGCTTTGGTTGCTCAGGTAATGGAGGAGCTCAAAAAAGCGGTGGTTGATGTGCAGGAGCCTCTTTACCTCAACTATTTGGGATATCTGATGATCGATCACGATATCAATGTGAGCGAGGGGATGGGGTATGTCCGTCGTGCCCTCGAAAAACAACCCGATTCGCCGTTTTATATCGACTCTCTAGCGTGGGGACCTTTTCGGTTCGTATGCCAGAGGGAAAACCACGATAACAGCGATATCGATATTGCCATCGAGACAAAAATGAGCGATTATTTTACTTTGTATGATTTTAAAGAAAATCTTGAAAACACATTTCACACAAAAGTTGATGTTGTTAGGATTAGAGACAAAATGAATCTCTCTTTAAAAAATAGAATTTTACGAGAGGGTATTTATGTATGAAAAGGAAAAAGATGATTTTAGACGACATTATCAAAAAAACCAAAGAAGACCTCAAAGAGCGTGAAGCCAAGTTCAGCATGGATTGGCTCGGACGTTCGCTCGCCTTTAATGCTCGTGCACCACGTGACGTACGACCCTACCTCACCTCGACTCCGCAGGAGCCGTATCGTATCATCAGCGAAGTCAAAAAAGCCTCCCCGTCCAAAGGGGTGATCCGTGAAGATTTCGATCCTGTAGCGATCGCACAGGCGTATGAGCGTGGCGGAGCAAACGCAATTTCGATTCTGACTGAACCTCATTTCTTTCAAGGGAATCTTGATTATTTGGCGGAGATTCGCCGCTATGTCGGCATTCCGCTGCTCCGTAAAGATTTTATCGTCTCCAAATATCAACTCCTCGAAGCGCTTGTGTATGGAGCCGATTTTGTCCTCCTTATCGCGGCGGCACTCTCCAAAGACGAACTCAAAGAGCTCCTCAACTATACCCGCCATTTGGGGATGGAAGCACTTGTCGAGATCCATGACAAAGTCGAACTCACCAAAGCGATCTATGCGGGAGCCGATATCATAGGGATCAACCACCGTAATCTCCAAACTTTTGAGATGAATATGAATCTGAGCTACGATCTCATCCCTCTCATCCCGAACGGCAAGATCATCGTGGCTGAGAGCGGTATCTATGAGCACGGCCAGCTCGAAGATTTGAACAAAGCGGGAGTTGATGCGTTTTTGGTCGGTGAATCGCTGATGCGTCAAGATGATGTAGAATCTGCACTGAAAACTCTTAAAAACGGATAAAAATAACATTTACTTCTTTTTTAAGCAACCCTTGAGATTAGTTTAGGATATCATTGAATAATCTTAATTCCCAAGGGGTGCGAATGCTTGAACCTGTCTCTCCCGAATTGCAAAAGTTTTACGATATCTTTGAGGGTGTCGATCAGAGCAAAGTTTCTGAGTTTAAAGAGTTTTTAGAGACCAATGCGGTTAATTTCAACCTTTTTAAAGACGGAACCTTTATTGAGCGTTCTTTCCCTTTTGATATGATCCCCCGTATCATCCCCAAAGCGGAATTTGACAAGCTCGAAGCGGGTATTATCCAGCGGGTTAAAGCGTTGAATGCCTTTTTGAACGATATTTACAATGATCAAAAGATTGTCAAAGATGGTGTTGTCCCTCGTGAGTATGTCGATTCGGCAAAAGCGTTTTTACCGGAGTTTATGGGGGTGAACCCTCCGAAAAATATCCGTACCCATGTCAGCGGTATCGATTTGGTCAAAGATGCGGCAACTGGTAAATGGGTAATTCTCGAGGATAACCTCAGAGTTCCCAGCGGGGTGAGTTATCCTCTCACTATACGCCGTGCATTCCGTCACACTTATCCGGAATTTTTCGAACAGATGAAAATCGGCAAAATCAAACACTACGGCGATGAGCTCAAAGCGGCGATGGATTACGTCAACACCGGAGGGCTCAATGTCATCCTCACCCCCGGACGGTATAATTCGGCCTACTACGAACACAGCTATCTTGCTAAAATCACCGGAGCGACGTTGGCTCAGGGGGATGATTTGGTTGTGATCGACGATGAGGTCTATTTGTGCTCATTTGATGGAGAGCGTCAGAGGGTAGGGACGATCTATCGTCGGCTCGATGATGATTTTCTTGATCCCGAAGCGTTTGAAGAGGGTAGCCTCATTGGGGTCAAAGGGATTGCGCGGGCATATCGTGCGGGTAATGTAGCTATTATGAACAGTATTGGAAACGGTGTCGCCGATGATAAAGGGATCTACTATTTCGTCCCTCAAATGGTCAAATATTATCTCGATGAAGAGCCGATCCTCTCGAATGCCCCAACCTATTTACCCTATTATGAGAAAGATCGAGAATACGTATTGGCAAATATCGATAAGCTTGTTATTAAAGATGTGGCAGAAGCGGGAGGATACGGTGTTTTGTTTGGAAACCGTTTGAGTCCTGAAAAACGTGCCGAGATCATAGAGATGATTTTGGCAGAACCTCGCCGATGGATTGCGCAGGAGGTGATCGAGTTTTATGATTTGCCGTGTATGATGGAGGGGGGAATCGCTCCGCGCAAAGCCGATTTGCGCGCTTATGTCATCTATGGGGAAAAAGTGACGGTCAGTATGGGTGGATTGACCCGTTATGCGATGGAGGAGGGGAACTACCTCGTCAACTCGTCCCAAGGTGGCGGTTTCAAAGATACATGGGTGGTGGAATTATGATAGTCGATGGTATGGCGATTTCGGTCAATACGGCAGAGCGTCTTTATTGGTTTGGACGGTACGTTCAGCGTGCGGAGACGATGCTCAAAGAGTTGGTAAACACTTACGATTATGTGATTGATCGTGATTTTGAGTATGGACGTAAACTCTATGAAAAACTGGGAGTGGAGATCGAGTACAAAAATGCCCGAGATTTTCTTCAACAAGGTGTTTATGGTAATTATGGCGGCAGTATCGAGCAGATTATCGGATGGGCACGGGAAAATGCGATTGAGACTCGGCATTTACTCGATGAGAGAGGTTTTGCAACCCTCAACAAAATTTATAATCAGCTTCGAGATGGGAGAGACTGTGCGGTAAGTCCCACAAATCTAGAGAAGATGATCGATGAGTGCAGTCTCATCTTGGGGATTTTTTCGACCGAGCTTGACCGTTCCCGCGCCTATCAGTTGATTCGCTTCGGACAGCAAATTGAACGGTTTGATCTTATCCTCCGTTTATATAGAGAGATCGAGATGGTGAGTGCCGATATCGACGTAATCAATACAATTGCCCGTCAACTCAACCGCCGCTATCGTCCGATCAATGTCACGACTGCCGATATTTTAAAATTTTTAATCTTTCTGAACGGCGTTGTCGATCGGGTGATCTACAAAGATACGTGCGCTTTGGTATCTTCCCAAGCGCAATCATGAGGGGTGAAGGTATGGGTGTTATAGAAGAGGTATTCTCGATCGATCTTCCGGTCGGGGAACAGTTTCGGATACAGAGATGTCGTTATATTCCGCAAAGCGGTGAAACGCTTAAGCGGATATCGATTGTGAGCGGTATTCATGGCGATGAACTGGAGGGGCAATATGTCTGTTTTCTCCTCGGCGAATGGTTGCGAGCCAATCCGGAGAAGATCAAAGCGACAATCGATATTTATCCGGCAATCAACTCTTTGGGGATCGATAGTATTACCCGTTCCGTCCCTTTTTACGATGTTGATCTCAACCGTATTTTTCCGGGGAGCAAAAACGATTTTCTCCCAGCCCAGATTGCTGATGGTGTGGTTAATGCGATGAAAGGTTCGGAGATTGCGATCGACATCCACTCTTCCAATATCTTTTTGAGGGAAATTCCCCAGGTTCGTATTGCCAAATCTCAGGCAAAAACATTAGTACCGCTTGCCAATAAACTCAATATCGATTTTGTTTGGGTGCATGATGCTGTAACGGTTTTGGAATCGACCTTTGCCCATGCGATGAATATGCACGGAACCAAAACACTCGTAGTCGAGATGGGAGTGGGGATGCGTTTGAGTAAAGCCTACGGGCATCAACTTTTGGACGGAATTTTGAATCTGTTGGCGGAAGAGGGGTTTTTGGATATTGAGCCGCTTGATGTAAGAAAACCGATCCAGTCAGAAATAGGGGAAGTGGCGTATCTTAATGCCTCGTATCCGGGTCTGTTCGTCCCTGCTATCGAGCATTGTCAAATGATCCACAAAGGGGATGTCGTCGGACATATCGTTGATCCTTTGAGCGGTCAAATGCTTGATGAGGTAATCGCTCCCATCGGGGGGATACTTTTTACGCTGCGTGCGTATCCGATTGTCTATGAGGGATCGTTGGTAGGTCGTATTTTTGGAGAGAATGGATGAAGCGACTCGAAATACTCAATTTTAAATCTCCAAACCGTGCTCCGCTCAAAGTGGAGGGGTTTTTGTTCGGCGAAGAGTCCAAAGGACCATCGTTAGCGATTGTCGGAGCGATGAGCGGGGATCATATCAACCAGCTCTACGTCGCCTCTCGTTTGGTCGAATATTTGCGCCAAAAAGAGAAAGAGGGGAAGGTAATCGGCAAGATTTTGGTCGTTCCTGCAGTCAATACCTACGCTCTCAATATGGGGGAGACGTTTTGGCCACTGGATAAAACCGATATTAACATGATGTTTCCAGGATACCATCTCGGTGAAACGACGCAGAGAATCGCCGCAAAATTGTTCGAATCGCTTCAAGGGTACGATTATGGGATTATTTTGGAGGGGCGGCGTGATCAGGGGATGTGTCTGCCGTATGTCAAACTGATCCAAAGCGATTATGAGGATCTCGATTCCGCTCGCGATTTGGGGATGCGGTTTATCCATCATCGCCGTTACAGCCCGATCGAGACGGTGATGCTCCAATACAACTGGCAGTTGTGGGAGACGAAAGCGCTATCAGTCGTGTTTGGTAAAAACGGTTCGATCGATCCGATTAGCTCCAAAGAGGTACACGGTTCTCTGGTTCGATTTATGTCAAAACGGGGGATGCTGGATATTCCAGTATTTGAGGGATTTTCAAGTAATGTGATCGAACCGGATCATATCACGGTACTCAAAGCTTCTCATGCCGGTATTTTTGAACCTCTCGTCTCATGCGGTACCACTATCGAAAAAGGGGGTACTTTGGGATATATTTTTGATGCGTTAAGCGGCGAAAAGGTTGAAAAAATCGTAACTCCCATTTCGGGTGTGTTGACCTGTCAGTATTCGTATCCACTGATTTTCCAAAATTCGATTGCGTTTCGGATCGCATCGATAGAATAAAACTACCTTTTAGTTCAAGAGCTTTTTGGCGCACTCGTTGATCCGTTTGCCATCAGCAGAAGCGCCGAGCGTTTTGGATGCGGCACCCATCACTTTACCGATATCTTTCATACTCTCTGCTCCAACTTCGGCAATAATCGATTTAAGGGCGGTTTCGAGCTCATCATCGCTCAGCTGTTTTGGGAGGTAGGTTTCGAAAATAGCCGCTTCTGCCGCCTCTTGATCGTACAAATCTTCCCGTCCCGCCTCTTTGTATTGTGCCATAGCATCGTTGCGTTGCTTCACCTGTTTCTGGATGATTTTGATAATATCCTCATCACTCAACTCTTTGCGCTCATCCACTTCGACCTGTTTCATGGCACTGGTTAATAGACGAAGCGTGTCACGTAACAGGGTATTTTTCTCTTTCATAGCAGTTTTGATATCGTTATTGATTTGTTCTTTTAAACTCATGTTTTCCCCTTGGAACTATTATTGCTTAATTATATCTAAATAATGTAATCGGAAAGCGCAAATGGTCAAAATATCCCATTTTTTATTGCCAGCAGTAATGTTTTTTATAACCGGATGTACCGCTCGACTTACAGAACCACAGATACAGTTTGCCCCCCCAAAATATGTCGAAGAGATGCC
>JACXUE010000246.1 GCA_014764075.1 Sulfuricurvum sp. | reverse complement strand
AACGGCGGAGTTCAGGGGATGGTTTTAGGTCAAGCGATTGATTGTTATTTTGAGCATCAGAGGCTTGAACTCGAACAGGTAAAAATGCTCCATATCCATAAAACGGGAAAATTGATCGCAGCATCGCTCCAAATGGGGGCATTTATTGTGGGACGTGACGATATTGCGCAGGAACTGTACGAATTCGGGATTGATTTGGGATTGCTTTTCCAAATTCAAGACGACATTTTAGACATTACCCAAGATGAGATTCAGGCGGGCAAAACAACCAACAACGATCAGGCAAAAAACAGTTTTGTCACCCTTCTTGGATATGAAAAAGCGATAGAGGAGGCAAACGCTTTAGCGGAGAAAATAACGCTACAGATGATGAGATTTGATGAGAATTTGCAACGTGAATTGTCACCAACACTTAGACACTACATTAATCGACATAAGGACTAAACGATGAGCAATGCAATGCGCCAAAAAATGGCAGATACGATCCGATTTTTAGCGGCCGATATGGTTCAACAGGCCAATTCAGGGCATCCGGGGGCACCAATGGGATTGGCGGACATTGCCGTGGTGCTTTCTGAGCACATGAACCACAATCCGAAAAATCCGAAATGGTTGAACCGTGACCGTTTGGTATTTTCCGGCGGACACGGGACAGGTTTGATCTATTCGCTCTACTATCTTTGGGGATACGGGTTGGAGATCGAGGATCTGAAAAATTTCCGTCAGCTCAATTCCGCCACACCAGGACATCCGGAGTACGGTCATACTGAAGGGGTAGAGATTACCACAGGACCTTTAGGGCAAGGGATTGCAAATGCGGTCGGTTTTGCAATGGGATCGGCGTATGTGGGGAACAAAGTAAACTCCGAAACAGCGCCGCTCATCGATCATAAAGTTTACTGCCTATGCGGCGATGGTGATTTGGAAGAGGGGATCAGCTATGAGGCGTGTTCGATTGCGGGACATTTAGGGCTTGATAATTTGGTGCTCATTTACGATTCCAACCGCATTACGATCGAAGGTTCCACCGATCTTAGCCT
>JACXUE010000245.1 GCA_014764075.1 Sulfuricurvum sp. | reverse complement strand
ACCTTATAGCGCCACATCAATCTCTTGCCAGATCAAAACGAAACCTCCATTCCAGCATACCAAGCGCGGGGGCTGGAGGCGTAATTGTTGACGCTTTGGTAATACTTGTCGGTAATATTATCGACTTTTGCGTAGATTTTGAGATGTTTCGTGTACGCATAGTCAGCTACGAGGGAGGCAACGGTGTATCTTCCCGTCTGCGCACCTTTATCGTTGTCGTTGTCATAGCGACTTCCGACATACTCTCCGTTTAGCCCAATATGGGCTTTGGGGATGCCATAGTAGTCAAGCCCGAATTTGAGATTCGCTTTCGCACGGCGACCTAGGCTCTCCCCGCGCTGGTTTTTGGCATTGAGTCTGGTATATCCCAGCGATACTAGAGCCTCGCTCCCCAATTCTTGCTTGAAGACCGCCTCGATCCCCTTGATTTTGGAGGTTCCCTCGACATTACTGTACACCCATGAGGTTAAATCGAAGTCGATCATCTCCTTGATGTGGCTTTCGAAATAGGTGAGGCTGATCCCGCTATAACCGACGGTGAGGTCATAGCTTCGGGTCTCTTCGGGTTTGAGGGCAGTATTTCCGTATGTCGGGACATAGAGCTGGTAGAGGGTGGGGACGTTGTAAGCGGTTCCGTAGTTCGCGCTAACGTACCCCTTTTCGCTCCATGGGTGCTTGAAGCCGATTTTTCCGGTCGTTTTGTCGATAAACGCGTCAAATGCATCCCGTCGCAACGATTCGGTGACAACGGTGCCAGTGGTGAGGATATTGGTGTTAGTGATGAAAACAGCCCGGTTGTCGTATTCTCGGTTGATACTGTTGCGATGTTCAAAGGTTTTGTAGTCCCCACCAATGACGATGAAATCGTTTTCATGGTAACCAATGCGGGAGTGCACGCCGTATTCGTTAATCTCTCCGTCAAAGGTCGATCCAGTCGAATAGTCTCGGTCGAATGTCGAACGGTTGGCGTAGAGGGTGGTGAGCGCATCTCCAAAGCGGTTTTCATAACTTAGACGGCTGAGTCTTTCGTTTTTGCGGTAGTTTGCAGCGGAGTCGCC
>JACXUE010000244.1 GCA_014764075.1 Sulfuricurvum sp. | reverse complement strand
AGCAATGGGAAAAAAATCGGTCGTCATGACGGCGGAGCGAATGTACCGACTTTTATGGGAATTTTAGCGAAGATGAAAAAGTAGAGATTAGTTACTGCTCTTACACACTTGATGAAATCAAGGGCAAAAGGGGAGTTTTCTGCCATATCAAAAAGATATGGCAAGCTTTAGGGGGTTGTAGGGAGATTTGTCCCTGATGCTTTCGGGCTATGAGTGTAAAGTGGGTAACATCATCGCACGTGTCAACGGGGTACTTAGGTTATAATGGCATCATGATATTATGTGACATCGGCAATACATCGGTTGATTTGTTTATTGATGGGCAACGGAATAAGTTTCGTGCGGACGATTTTGATCCTGCGACATTGCAAGATGATGTCTATTACGTCAGCGTCAACGCCTCTTTTGACGATCGTATCGGCCAGTATCCGAATTGGCATGATTTGCGAGAACGGATCGACTGGGGTAAATACTATCCAACCATGGGGATCGATCGGATCATGGCGTGCGAAGCGGTAGAGGAGGGGGTGATCGTCGATGCGGGGAGCGCCATAACGGTAGATGTCATGGATAATGGATCCTATAGGGGAGGGTTTATCTCTTTGGGATTACAAAGTGCTCAAAATGCGTATGCTCGATTATCGCCGGCGCTGGCGATGTCATTTAACTTTGAGGTAGATTTGGCTAAAATGGCAAAAAATACTCCCGATGCTATTACGGTCGGTTTCCTAGCCCCTTTGATCGAAAAAATCGAGAGGCTCGGAAAACCTTTGTATCTGACCGGAGGCGACGCTAGAGCGCTTGAACGTTTTGTGAACGATGCGGTTGTTGATCACGATTTGATCTTCAAAGGGATGAAAAAGTTACTGAAAAAAGGTGATCAATGTTAAGTGTCGCACTCCCCAAAGGGCGGATCGCTGAAGATACGCTCGAAATATTCGAGCAGATTTTCGGAAGCAGTTTCAAATTCGATGATCGGAAATTGATTTTAGAGACCGAAAATTTTAAATTTTTGCTGGTTCGCAACCAAGACGTTGCCACCTATGTCTATCACCAAGCAGCAGACG
>JACXUE010000243.1 GCA_014764075.1 Sulfuricurvum sp. | reverse complement strand
TTTTTTGGAAAAGCAAAAGACGATGCGACGCAGGCACAGATGAAATTTCTCCCTATCGCGTCGAGTGACTTTATTTTCGCCTATGTGGTGGAGCGGTTCGGTTTTTTTGGAGCGTTTTTGCTGGTGTCGCTCTATGGGGCTTTGATCGTCCATCTCCTCATTATCGCGGGGTGGGCGGAGGATTATTATATCAAAGTGGTGGCGGGGGGATTGTCGCTCTTTTTCTTCATCTACATGAGCGTCAATATTGCGATGACGATCGGATTCGCCCCCGTGGTCGGGGTTCCTCTGCCGATGTTTAGCTACGGGGGGAGCAGTTTTGTGAACTTTATGATTATGTTTGCGATTTTGCAAAACCTGCTGGCGTACCGATTCCGTTATCTTTATACCGATACGGGTAAAAAAAGCTTTCTCTAATGATTGAGCGTTTATAATGGCGCTCCACAAAAACGGGTCAATAGTTCAGTGGTTAGAGCCCCCCGCTCATAACGGGGTTGTCGCAGGTTCGAATCCTGCTTGACCCACCATCTCCTTCAAATAAATTTCAATTTTTTTTAATCTTTTCTAATCTCACATGAAATATAACACTCGCTCTTACGTATGTATAATGAAATAATGGGGATTCTACTTAAAATTAACATGAAAGTTAGATCAACCGAAACGAAACCTCTTGGAGATCGATTTCGTGATGGTTAGTGAGATCGTATATCCCCGTATACGAGGAGGGGAATTGTCCGTTGAATTCCCCGATTTTAGCCCCCTCGGCAGTCGTTTCGGCGTAATAGTAGCGTTTGTCGGCAATGACTAAAGAGGCGTTGATAAACGGTATGTGCTCAGTGTTTTGGATATGCACCGCCACAAAAACATGGTGGGGAACGTAGACGAACACATAGGGGATTTTCCGCTCGTTGAGGAGCGAGGCGAAGAGGTTGCTTTTGTCATCGCAATCTCCCCAGCGGCTTTGGATCACCTCTTTGGCGCTACGGCTGGTGTAATCGGTTTTGTAGGTGATCGCGGTGACGTAGTCAAAGAGCCTTTGGGCTTCGCATCCATCATTGGTGCACCCCTC
>JACXUE010000242.1 GCA_014764075.1 Sulfuricurvum sp. | reverse complement strand
GCGATAATAATTTATGGTAAAAGAAGTCTAATGATGCAATATGATGTTATCGTTGTCGGCGGTGGACACGCCGGAATCGAAGCCGCACTCGCTTCAGCCCGTATGGGACAAAACACGCTAATGGTCTCTATTTTGGCCGAGCAGGTTGGGGCGACGAGTTGTAACCCCGCCGTCGGCGGACTGGCAAAAGGGCATTTGGTGCGTGAACTTGATGCCCTTGGCGGTGAGATGGGTTTACTTACTGATGAAGCAGGTATCCAGTTTCGTATCCTCAACATTACCAAAGGTCCCGCCGTTCGTGGAAGTCGTGCGCAGATCGATATGGATCGCTACCGCATCATCGCTCGCAATACGATCCTCACCACTCCCAATATGTCGTTGATCCAAGAGACGGTTACCTCTCTCATGATCGAAGACTCGACAGTGGTCGGTGTCCGCACCCATTTGCTCAATGAATATCGTGCTAAAAAGGTGATTTTGACAACGGGGACATTCCTCAATGGGGTGGTTCATATCGGAGAGATCACTCAGGAGGCGGGGCGTTTTGGGGAATTTCCGGCCAAGGGTCTAACCGATTCGCTACGCGCGGCCGGACTTAATGTTGGACGGCTCAAAACGGGAACCTGCCCCAGAATTGATAGCTCCTCGATCGATTTTAGCGTGATGGAGATCCAAGAGGGCGATGCATTGCCGAGCCCGTTTAGTTTCCGAACCGACCGCACTGAATTTGCCCGCACTAAAAAACAGCTCCCCTGCTACATCGCCTATACCAACGAAGAGACCCATAATCTGATTGAGGGGAATTTTCACCGCGCCCCTTTGTTTACGGGGCAGATCGAGGGGGTAGGGCCGCGCTACTGCCCGAGCATCGAGGATAAGATCAATCGTTTCCGCGACAAAGAGCGCCATCACCTCTTTATTGAGCCGCAGACGGCGGAGAATACCGAATGTTACATCAACGGGATGTCCACCTCCCTCCCTCCCGACGTTCAGCGCGCCATGATCCATTCGGTGCGGGGGATGGAGAACGCCAAAATCGTTCGCTACGGCTATGCCATAGAGTATGACTA
>JACXUE010000083.1 GCA_014764075.1 Sulfuricurvum sp. | reverse complement strand
TAGGCGAAATGCTCTCTAATACTCTTCCGGAAATCACATTGGTGCGTGCCAGCGCGGTTGGAAACGATATCATCCTCCGTGGACTCAAAAAAGATAATATCAATGTCACTATCGACGATGCCAAAGTGTGCGGTGCGTGCCCGAACCGGATGGATCCACCCGCGATGCACGTATCATCGAACCAAATTGCAGCAGTTGAAGTCAAAGAGGGGCCATTTGATGTTACCCAGTTTGGAAGCCTCGGCGGTAAGATCAACGTGGTCACCAAAGATCCCCAAAAAGGGCTACACGGAGAAGTGTCGGCTACTGTCGGTAGTTTTGATTACCGTAAAGCTGGTGCAGTCGTAGAAGGTGGGAATGATACTATCAAAGCCCTTGTGGGGTATAGCCGTGAAACCAGTGGTCAGTACAAAGACGGTGACGGTAAAACGATGGCTGAGCAGTTGGCTGCAAAAGGTGTAGCAAGTAATGAGCAATACAAGCCATCTGAAATTAATCGTGATGCCTATGAACGAACAAACGTATGGACAAAAATTGTTTTCACACCAACATCCTCAGATAAAGTGACATTCTCTTATTTTGGAGACAGTGCCGATGATGTTCTCTACCCAGCGTTCGCAATGGATGCCCAAATCGATGAAACCGATATGTTCAACGTCAAATACCAAAAATACAATTTGGCATCATTTTCTGATGAACTCAAACTCGAAGCCTATCATTCAAAAGTTGTCCATGAGATGGGGACGGAATTTCGCAAGGGAGGTGTGGTTGGCAATATGAAGTACCGAACTCATGCCGTTGAAGCAACGATCAAAGGGGCACGTATCGAAAATACGGTTGAATTAGCAGATCTCAAAACCACCATAGGTCTTGATACAAGCATCCGTAACTGGTATGGACGATGTCTCAATGAACCAAGCCGAACACTTCGTGAAACTCGTTTGCCTGATGTTGATACTAAAAATATCGGCGTGTATGCCGAAGCGGCCAAATCAATCAGCAGCATCGATCTTAAAGCAGGTCTACGTTATGACTCAACATCGATCAAGCCAAATTATTCACTCGCAAACAATACCACCTATGCCCCAAACAAAACAGTAACAATCCTTGATAAAAACATCAATCCTACCGTCATGCCTGAACGCGACTACGATAATATTAGTGCCAATTTGATGGCGAAATACAATCTTTCCTCTTCAACAAACATTTTCGTTGGAGTGGGGCAATCGGTTCGTGTTCCAGATGCCAAGGAGCTCTATTTTGATCGTTCAACATCTGAAATTCCATCAGGAGTCCCTTCGCTCAATGAAACGATCAACCGTGAAATCGATTTGGGTGCTGAGTCTACCATCGACAATCTCCACCTTAAAGGAACCGTGTTCTACAGCGATCTCAAAGATTTTATCTACAGCAAATCAGGCACTAATAGCAACTTTGCCAATATTGATGCCAAAATCGTAGGATTTGATCTTACCGCCAATTATGCCCTTTCAAACGAATGGATGCTCGAAACTGGCATAGCATACCAACAAGGAACCAAAAAAGATCCTTCACAACTCGGAGCGACACACACCGATGAAGACTTAGCGGAAATTCCACCAATGAAAGGGCGTTTGGCACTCGTCATGGATACTGGAGTCAACTATTTCATGAGCGAATGGATGGGTGCTCGTTTTCAAACCATCGACAGCCAAAGCGGAGAAAAAGAGATCGCAGGATACGGGTTGTTCAATCTTAAATACGGTCATGATTTCCAAAACGGTTTTTCGGTTATGACAGGTATCAATAATTTCTTTGATAAAACCTACGCAGTGAGCAACAGCTATATTGGACGAGGTGTTTTATCTGGTTCTCTGGCTACTGAACCGACAGTCTTAAATGAGATGGGTCGCAACTTTTACGCTACCGTAGCGTATAAATTCTAATCCATGCCCTTCGGGGCATCAACGTTTCGTCAACTCTTCATTCTCCAAAAACCACCCAAAGCCAAACATCAATCCGGGCGTTTTGGCTTTGGACTCATCCATCGAAAATGCTTTCGCTTCATTCACTGAAATCTCGACCACCTCAATCGACTCTATATCGACACCCCCGCCGTTACTGACACGCATCGATTCATTCACGCGAGCACAATAGAGGGTTTGCACCGATCCAGCGAATCCAACTGCCGTATAAAACGAAGTCACCTTTTGGATCCGATCCAAAGGCACATCATATCCACACTCTTCAAGTATCTCTTCATGGGCAATTTCAACCAGTGATTTATCTTTATCAACGATGCCAGCACACAACTCATAGGTGTATCCATCACCGTTTTTAAGATAGACAGGGGGACGAAACTGCTTGACAACGATCAAACTGCGATGTTCTTCATGATAAAGCAAAATTGCTACACTATCATGGACCCCCACCATATCCCATTGCTTATGAATGCCATCTTGTAGGTACTCCATCCGTTTTGGCTGAACATATACCGAATCGGTACATTCGACAATCTTGACATCGCTGATCATAATCCCTCTTTAAAAAGGTTTGGGTTTAAACGTTTCACTATCGACATAATAGGTCTCGTGGAAATCAAAATAGGGTTTTCGAATCGGTTTTGTTTTTAATGCTTCTCTAAATTTGGCATCCATCTTATTGCGAATTGCCAAAAATGCTTTACGCTCTTTGCCGCTGAATCCTTCGGTTTTTTTCTTCATAACACTGAGTGGATCGATTGCGGTACTTCCACGATACATCCCAAAATGAAGATGCGGTCCTGATGAGAGGCCCGATGAGCCAACATAACCGATAATATCACCCTGTTTCACTCTTGAACCCGAGTGCACCCCTTTTTTAAACGATTTTTGGTGGGCATAAAGACTCGTCAAACCGTTACTGTGACGTATCTTGATTGTCTTTCCATAACCGTTCAAATATCCAGCATAAATCACCCGTCCATCCCCGGTTGCAAGAATCGGTGTCCCCGGACGGGCACCGAAATCGACCCCCAAATGGGCGCGATAACGGTGTAATATCGGATGATAGCGCCGTTTTGTAAAGCGGGAGGTAATACGGGCGTTGCGCATCGGAAGTTTGAAAATAAACTTCTCATGCTGCCCCCCTTTTTCATCATAAAAATGCCCGTCGGTATGTCGATAAATCGCTACCCGTTTGCCGTTTACCTCAACCATTGCCCCATGCACCTCCGGCATCGAAAACGGTTTTCCGAGACGATATTTTTGAGTATATACCAAAACAATCGGATCCCCCTTTTTAAATCCTTTTCTAAAATCGACTCTCCCTTTAAACATTTTGACAAAAACCGAAGCGAGATTTTTTGATCCCGTCGTTTTTAAAATATCATCGTAAGGGAGCGTCTGGATCGGAAGATAGAGGGTTTCGGTATACTCTTCACTGATGATCGGAGTCACTTTCATCTCGTACCGTTTTTTCGGTGTCAGATAGATTTGCAGTTGAAGCTCGTCATTGACGGGGATCAAAATTTGACGAATAAAGTTTTTAGTATCGACCACCATCTGGCAATTGGCGGTGAACGGGATATCTTCAGTGAGTTTTTGATCCTCTTTATCGAGGTTATAATAGACCGAGAGGGGGAGTTTTTTACGCTCCAAAAAGGTAAGAAAACTCTCTCCGTCTTTCCATTTGAAATGTTTAACCGTACCGCCAAAGAGGAGAAGAGGCAAAAGTAACAAAGCAAAAAAACGACCCATTCTCATCCTCGATCAAAATAAAAAGATTTAAATGATAGCAAAAATTCCATTTACAAAGATGTGATAAGCTATAATCGCTATTACTTACTTTACCCAAAGGTTACCATGATGCGCATCTGGCTCACTACTTTACTCGCTTGGGGTGTTTTGAATGCCTCCTCTATCACAGCACCGTTGCTTGACGTTCAAAATTCCCGCGCGACGATAATCGCCGAAAATTTACGTGAGGGGATGAGCGGTGTTATCGTTCGGAAATTTGATGCCGCCCATAGTACCATTATCGCCAATGCACGTGTCGAAAAACTCAATTCTGCCAACGGCAGAGCGATCCTCAAACTCAGCAAATACGACGGTTTGCGCCAAAACTCACTCCCTAGCGGAAACTGGTCGGTTCAACCATCCGACGTTGCCGTATTGGCAAGCGACTACGAACGCGCCCTTCTGATTGCCCCCAACGACGAAACCTACGATACCGTTACCAAAAGTATTTCAGGAATCGAATGGATCCATCCGGACAACTACGCAACCTACCTTTCGTACGAAGGGCATCCTACCCCTTTAAAAGAAGATTTTAGCCGCTATTGTACCGCCAATTCGATCGGGCTTTTGTACATACACAGTGCCGATACCCTTTTTACCCTCGACTGCAAAAGCTTTGCATTGCTCCAAACGGCACCGTTGCTTAAAAAAGAGAAACAATCTTCCACCCCATTTTACAGCCGTATCCCTACTATTCGTGCAGCGTGGTGGGGTGAGGGAAGTTCACGTTTGGAGAGTTATGAACCTTACTATCTCCAACTCATCGCTTTAAACAATTCAAAAAACAAAGAACTATATGAGCTCTACAAAGCGAAATTTAGTGAAAAAAGCGCACTATTGCGCTATTTTGAGATCAAGGAATAATCGATGTTAAGCGCTAATGCTTTAGATTTTTTTACCGCACTGCTTGGCAAAGAGAACGTTTACAGCGACAAGGCTCACTTAATCGCCTACAGTTACGACGCAACTCGTGAACGGTTCGAACCCGATGCGGTATTATTTCCCCGACATGAGCAAGACGTTAGCGATATCCTCCGCTACTGTAACGAGCAACGCATCGTCATCGTCCCGCGCGGCGCGGGCAGCGGTTTTACGGGTGGTGCCTTGCCCGCCAACGGTGGAATCGTGTTGGCGTTTGAAAAACACATGAATAAAATCTTAGAGATCGATATGCAAAATATGGTCGCCGTCGTCCAACCAGGGGTGATCAACAAGGAGCTTCAAAAAGCGGTCGAAGAGGTAGGATTGTTCTATCCGCCCGATCCTGCATCACAGGAGTATTCAACCATCGGCGGCAACGTCAACGAAAACGCCGGCGGGATGCGCGCCGCCAAATACGGCATCACCAAAGACTACGTCATGGCGATCCGTGCGGTTCTCCCCAACGGTGACATTATCAAAGCGGGAAAAAAGACGATCAAAGACGTCGCCGGATATAACATCGCAGGGATTCTGATCGCCAGCGAGGGGACATTGGCGGTGACCACCGAAGTGACCCTCAAACTCCTCTCCAAACCCAAAATGACCAAAACGGCAATGGGAATCTTCCCCACCGTCCATGAGGCGATGGAAGCGGTTTACAAAACCATGGCAAGCGGTGTCACTCCCGTAGCCATGGAATTTTTGGACAATCTTACCATCCGTGCCGTGGAGCAAACCTACTCCAAAGGGCTACCGATCGAAGCCGGAGCAATCCTCGTCACCGATGTGGACGGAAACCTCGAAGAGGATCTCGATTTTCAACTGAACGTCATCGAGCGGGTTTTTCGCGAAAACGGCTGCAGCGCCTTTAAAATCGCGCAAGACAAACAAGAAGCTTCCGATCTGTGGTTTGCCCGCCGTAACGCTAGCCAGTCTCTCTCGGTCTACGGTAGCAAAAAACTCAACGAAGACGTCACGGTTCCCCGCTCTGCTCTTCCGGCACTTCTAGAAAAGTTCTACGCCATAGCCGATAAATACAACATCAAAATCCCCTGCTTTGGACATACGGGAGATGGGAACGTCCATACCAATGTCATGGTGGACGGCAAAGATCCCGAACAGGTCAAAATCGGTTATCAAGCGATCGAAGAG
>JACXUE010000241.1 GCA_014764075.1 Sulfuricurvum sp. | reverse complement strand
CAAAGCTAAAAAAGCCAAGCAGTTGGCTTTTTTAACGCTTTTCACCCATACAACCCCCTAAAGCTTGCCATATCTTTCGGATATGGCAGAAAACTGCCCTTTTTACCCTTGATTTCATCAAGTGCGTAAGGGCAGTAATTAATGCAAAATTTTAATAATTCAATCTAACATTCATATGCCATATCAGAGACTTTGAAACCCTCTGAAATTTGGCGATGAGTGAGGAAAAACTCATCGACTACAGCACGAAAGTGCACAGGGTCTTCGATACGGTTCACCTGATCACGAAGTGCTGATGCACCCTCATACCCTTTTGAATATGTATGAACATGTTTACGAAACGTCACAACGCCTCGTGCTCCGTAAAAATGGATCATCCCATCCAAATGTTCCATAATAATCGCATGTTTTATAAGGGGATCGACCGTTGCGCTTCCTGTTTTAAGTTGATGAAAAATCCACGGAGCACCCACCGCCCCACGACCGATCATCACCCCATCCGCTTTGGTATGCTCTAATACCCATTGCGCTTTCTCGAACGAATCGATATCTCCGTTGGCAATCACGGGGATATCGATAGAGGCTTTAATCTCACCGATCGCGTCGTAATCGACGGGAGCTTTAAATTTACCAGCTCGGGTACGTCCGTGAACCGCAAGGAAATCGGCACCGCACGATTCAACAAGTTTGGCAATTTCCACATGGTTTTTCGACTCAAACCCGAGACGTATTTTGACACTAAGTGTCGATTTGTTTGATGTTTTCTTGATCATCTCGATAATGCGTGCCATACGGGGCAAATCGCTCAGCAAGGCGCTTCCTGAGCCGTGACAGACGATTTTCGGCACCGGACATCCGCAGTTTAGGTCGATGATATCGATATCTTCCACGGTGTTAAGTACCTCTACTGCACGTCGTACGATATCCTCTTCCGCTCCGGCAATTTGAACCGAATAAGGATCTTCGTTGGAGCTACGCTCGAGCATTTTGAGGGTTTTTGCCGATCCGTATGCAAGGGCATTGGAGCTGAGCATCTCACTCACCGTCAAATCGGCACCGAATTTTTTGACCACG
>JACXUE010000082.1 GCA_014764075.1 Sulfuricurvum sp. | reverse complement strand
TAGAATTCTTCTTTCTTTTATTAATTCCCCCTAATGTTTTTAAATACTATCGTGTCCGGTTCTAAATCTAAACCTAAAATATTCCGTACTATGAACAACCTGCCTTTCTCAATTGAATAACTTTCTCGCTCTCTTTAATCAGTTAAAACGGTCTATTGACATTTTTGTCCTTCAATGTTAGAATCTGTAATTTGATTTTAGAGGTTTCATATGGTTAAAAGCATAATTCTAATGCTCTTCTTGTTTAGTTTTGCAATGAGTGCTGTTAATATTAATAAAGCAAGTTCTGCACAACTTCAAACACTTAATGGAATAGGTCCTTCGAAAGCGGCTGAAATTATCAAATACCGAACATCACATCATGGATTCAAATCGGTTGACGAATTAGTGAATGTGAAAGGGATTGGTCCTAAAACGGTTAAAAAACTTAGAAAACATATTACAATACGCTAATTTTTTGTCTTCTTTTGAAGTCGAGCCGATATCCGATAGCATTGGCAAGGGTGTCTCTGTCATTTTGAGTAAAATGAGCGTAAAGCATAATATCAGTTGCATATTAATGAAAATAGGTTCATTTCAAGTACGAAAATTCCGAAGTACCATTTATGAAAATGATTCTAAAATACGTCGTCTTAATGATCCGCTAGCTCACATGTAATCTTTTTGGCGGCTGATCAAAAAGGTTCATTGTTATCTTTATAATTTGTAAAATCAATTTTGATGCACTAATAAGGGGTGAATTTTCCCAATTGAGATATAGTTTCTTGATTACGAGCCCTTTGTGACTTAGACGATCAATACGAATACCTTTCAATAAAGCGATAAACGTGAAAAAAATACGAAAAAAAAGAGCCCCGAAGCCAAACAGGATATATTTATGGATTTTAGGGATGGCTTTGGTGATTGTTGTCTCTTTTATGACCTATCTGTTTTCTACCGTCACATCACCCAAAATCGTCTATATTCCGCAAGGATCTGTTTTTAAAAGCATAGCACACCTCCAAGAGGCGGGGGTCAATCTCTATAAAATCGATGCGTTTATTTTACGTATTCTGGGGCAGCCTCAGAAGGGATGGATTGATTTGCAATCCGAAAAAATGTCTCGGATTGAATATCTCTATAAATTGACTACCGCCAAAGCGGCAACTCGTCAAATAACATTGATCCCGGGTGAAACAACGGTAATTTTTCTTCGCCAGTTGAGTGAGGAACTTTCTTTAAATTTGGAACGACTGGAGCAAGCCTATGAGCAAAATGCGCCGTTCAAAGAGGGTAGCTTTATCCCCGATACCTATAGTATCCCTAATGAAATCAGTGAAGAGGAGCTGATAACCTATCTCCTCAATGAGTCCGAAAAAAAGATGAAACAGTGGGCGGATGAGTACAAACAACCTTTTTCGAGAGAAAAATGGTTACAAATTGTAACAAAAGCATCAGTGATTCAAAAAGAAGCCGCTTCAGTAGAAGATATGCCTTATGTAAGCTCCGTAATCGATAATCGAAATAAAAAAGGGATGCGTCTACAAATGGACGGGACGTTAAATTATGGAGAATACTCTCATCACAAAGTGACGGCACGTCGAATAAGAACCGATAAAACCCCCTATAATACGTATAAGAACGAAGGTTTGCCGCTTTATCCGGTGTGCAATGTTTCCAAAGATGCGATCCGTGCGGCACTCTATCCGAAGCAAACCGATTATCTCTATTTTGTTCGAGGCAAAAATGGGGAGCATATTTACAGTAGTTACTTTTCTACACACCGTAAAAACATAGAAAATGCTACAAAATGAAACATATTGCAAACTTTTTGCCCCTAAAGTGATTCCAATTAGAAAAAAACCTTTGCTAAGTGTTATGATGCTTGTACAAAAATAAAAACAGGAGAAACCGATGGCAAAAATCATTTGGTCGAAAGTTGATGAAGCTCCGGCTTTGGCAACCTATTCATTCTTCCCGATCGCATCTAAATTTTGTGCAGCTGGCGGCGTAGTACTTGAACAAAGTGACATTTCACTTGCTGGGCGTGTTCTTGCGGCGATGGGTCTTGCAGAAGACGATCTTTCAAAACTGGGTGAACTTTGTGTCAAGCCTGAAGCTAATATCATCAAGCTTCCAAACATTTCGGCATCTGTCGGTCAGCTAAAAAATTGTATCGCGGAGCTTCAGGCTCAAGGGTACGATATCCCCAACTACCCCGAAAACCCTACTAACGATGCGGAAAAAGAGATTCAGGCCAAATACGCAACATGCCTCGGTTCAGCCGTCAATCCGGTTCTTCGTGAAGGTAACTCGGATCGCCGTGCAGCAAAAGCAGTTAAAAACTTCGCTCAGAAAAACCCTCACAAGCTGAGAGCCTTCTCTGAGAACTCCAAAGCGGCTGTTATGCATATGGGCGGTAAAGGTGATTTCTACGGTAATGAGAAATCGCTCACGATGGACAAAGCCCAAAAAGTGACAATCGCCCTCAACGGCAAAGAGCTCAAAACCATCGATGCGATGGAAGGCGAAGTCCTTGACGGCACTTTCATGTCGGTCAAAGCGCTCCGCTCATTTTACAAAGTCTCTATCGAAGAGGCAAAAGCCAAAGGGCTCATTTGGTCGCTACACCTTAAAGCGACAATGATGAAAATCTCTGATCCGGTTATGTTCGGTCACGGGTTCGAAATCTTCTTTGCAGACGTATTTGAGAAATACGCGGATGTATTCAAAGAACTCGGTGTCAACCCGAACCTCGGGATGTCGGATCTTGAGAAGAAAATCAAAGGTCACGCCAAAGAAGCCGAAATTATAGCGGCATTCCAAGCAGTCGTTGATTCCGATGCTCCGAAAATCGCAATGGTCGATTCTGATAAAGGTACGACAAACTTTAATGCGCCCAATGATGTTATTGTGGATGCTTCTATGCCGGTTGTGATTCGGGAAGGGGGCAAGCAGTGGGATCGTACTGGTGCTGCTATCGAAACGCTTGCGATTGTCCCAGATGCGACATACGGTATGTTTTATGCCGAGATGGTAGAAGACTGTGTCAAGCATGGTCAGTTCGATGTCGCAACGATGGGTACGATGCAAAATGTCGGTCTGATGGCTCAAAAAGCGGAAGAGTACGGCTCGCACCCGACTACGTTTGTACTTGAGGAAGCCGGCAAAGTCACTGTTACCGCGGCTGATGGTTCTGAGCTCATGAGCTTTGAGTGTGAAGCGGGAGATATTTGGCGTATGTCTCGTGCAAAAGACATCCCCATCAAAGACTGGATTCGTCTTGCGTTCGAACGCGGTCAGATCGAGAAAATCCCAGTTGTCTTTTGGCTGGATGAAAACCGTGCCCACGATGCTCAAATGATTGCCAAGGTCAAAAAATATATGCCGGAGTTCAATACTGAGGGTCTTGAGATTCACATCATGGATATCGCGTCTGCGACCCGCTTCACCAATGAGCGCATCCGTAAAGGTCAGGATACCATCGCGGTAACCGGTAACGTTTTGCGCGACTATTTGACTGACATGTATCCGATTCTTGAGCTGGGAACATCTGCCAAGATGCTTTCAATCGTTCCATTACTTGCTGGCGGCGGATTGTTCGAGACAGGTGCGGGCGGATCGGCTCCGAAACACGTCGAGCAATTCCTTAACGAGGGTCACCTCCGTTGGGATTCACTGGGTGAGTTCTTGGCATTGGCTGAGTCGCTTCGTATGATCGAGCAAAAAAATCCAAATGACGATCTTGCTGCGATAACGGCCGCGCTTGACGTTGCGAATCAAGGATACTTGGATAACAACAAAGCACCGGGACGTAAAGCGGGTGAGCCGGATAATAAAGCATCTCATTTCTATGTTGCACAATACTGGGCACGCGCCCTTGCCAACAGCAGCAATGCCAAACTGGCTGCAAAATTCGCTCCAGTAGCCGATGCTTTGGAAGCAAATGAAGCGAAAATCATGGAAGAGTTGATGGTAGTTTCCGGCAAACCGCAGGATATCGGCGGTTACTACCATCCCAATGATGCGAAAGCGGAAGCGGCAATGCGTCCTTCAGCGACGTTGAATTCAATCATCGACAGCATTTAATCTCTTTTTCCGACTTCGGTCGGAAACGTCTTTACTTTGTAGAGTGAGCTCTACAAAGTAAAGACGAGTAGCTCGCCTTTACTTTTGTCCTCGAACCGTATGCTTATTGGTGTGTTTGACAGTCAAATACAGTGGTGAGTGTAGTGACTAGAAGAGGGCATATTTGCAATGACACAAGGAGTACGAATATGATAAAAGGAAAACGTGTCGGAATCGTCGGAGCCGGAAATGTCGGCTCTACCGTCGCATACTCGCTCGCAATGCTCGGCTCATGCCATGAGATCATTTTACGTGATAACAAAATCGAAATCGCTCGCGGAAAAGCGCTTGATATGTCTCAAGCTGCAGCAGCCGTCCGTAGTCATACGGTTGTTGGCGTTGCTGAGACAATGGCAGAAATGACCGATTGTGATGTGGTTGTTGTTACGGCAGGAAGTCCCCGTTTGCCGGGGATGAGCCGTGATGATCTGCTCATGATCAACGCTAAAGTGACGCGCGATGTTATTGAGGGGATTGCAAAGTATTCCCCGAATGCTATCGTTATTATGGTCTCCAACCCTCTGGATGCAATGACTTACGTTGCACTCAAAGAGAGCGGTTTTGATCGTAGCCGAGTAATCGGTATGGCAGGGGTGCTTGATAGTTCCCGCATGGCGGCTTTTATCCAAGAAAAGCTTGGTTATGGCGGCGGGCAAATCCGCGCTTCGGTAATGGGTGGACACGGTGATGACATGGTTCCTCTGCCACGGTATTCTACGGTTGCCGGTGTACCACTTTCAGATGTATTGACTACCGATGAGATTGATGAGATTGTTCAGCGTACCCGTAAAGGTGGAGCGGAGATCGTCGCGCTTCTCCAAACTGGGTCGGCCTATTACGCTCCAGCAAAATCGACCGCCATTATGGTTGAGGCGATTTTGAAAGATACCAAACAAATTCACCCGTGTGCCGTCTATCTCGAAGGGGAATATGGCTTTAGCGATGTTGTGAGCGGCGTGCCTGTCATGCTGGGTGCGAATGGTGCTGAAAAAATCATTGAGGTTACCCTCGACGATAATGAAAAAGCGATGTTTGCGAAATCATGTGCATCGGTTCAATCGTTGATCGATACATTGCATACTAATCATTTTTTTGAAGGAGTACAGTCATGAGTTTTCGCATAGAAAAAGACACAATGGGAGAAGTTCACGTACCAAACGACGTGTATTGGGGGGCGCAAACACAGCGTTCACTTGAAAACTTTCGTATCGGCGAAGAGAAAATGCCCTATGAAATCACCAGAGCGTTTTCATATCTCAAAAAAGCGGTTGCATTGGTCAACTGCGACTTAGGAATGGTGATTTTAGAACTCACAAATTGGTCCATCCTAATGATGACGTCAACAAATCGCAAAGCTCTAATGACACTTATCCTACCGCCCTCCATGTAGCATGCGTTATTGCTGTTGAAACGCGTTTGTTACCTGCCATTGATCATCTTCGCAAAACCTTGATTGCCAAAAGCGAAGCATTTAGCGATATTGTTAAGATTGGGCGTACGCATCTGCAAGATGCTACGCCATTGACTCTTGGACAAGAGATCAGCGGGTGGGTTGAGATGCTTAATAAATGTGAAAAAATGGCCAAAGAGTCGCTTGAGTCGGTTCGCGAACTTGCTCTTGGTGGAACTGCGGTGGGAACAGGATTGAATGCTCATCCTGAACTTGGGGAGCGCGTTGCGGCAAAATTGACGGAACTTACAGGACATCGGTTTGTTACTGCGCCAAATAAGTTCCATGCATTGACAAGTCATGATGCGCTTGTGCACGCGCACGGCGCACTTAAAGCATTGGCGGCGGATATGATGAAAATCGCCAATGATGTGCGTTGGTTGGCATCAGGTCCACGTTGCGGTATCGGTGAGATCACCATCCCTGAAAATGAGCCGGGTTCATCGATTATGCCGGGTAAAGTTAATCCAACTCAGTCTGAAGCGGTAACCATGGTAGCCTGTCAGGTTATGGGGAACGATGCGTGTATTGGTTTCGCAGCAAGTCAAGGGAATTTTGAACTGAACGTATTTAAACCGGTCATTGCGTACAACTTTTTGCAATCGGTTCGTTTGTTGGCAGACTCGATTGTCTCATTTAATGATAATTGTGCGGTTGGCATCGAACCAGTACGCGAACAGATTGATGCGTATCTCAACAACTCGTTGATGCTTGTTACGGCACTCAATCCGTACATCGGATACGAAAACGCGGCTAAAATCGCCAAAACAGCCCATAGAGAGAATTCAACGCTGAAAGAGACCGCTATAAAACTCGGTCTTCTTACAGCCGATGAGTTCGATAAATACGTCATCCCAGAAGAGATGACAAGACCAATAGCGTAAACTTAAAATAGGAGGAATGGATGAATATTCATGAATATCAAGCAAAAGAATTATTCAAAAAGTACAATGTGCCCACCCCGCGCGGACACGTTGCGTTCACACCCGATGAGGCAGTAAAAGCGGCTCAGGAACTCGGCGGAAACATCTGGGTTGTCAAAGCCCAGATCCATGCCGGCGGTCGCGGTTTGGGAGGCGGTGTCAAATTAGCTCGTTCTACTTCTGAAGTACGTGAACTGGCGAGCCAAATTCTTGGTATGACACTTGTAACCCACCAGACTGGACCGGAAGGTAAATTGGTTCAAAAAGTCTATATCGAAGAGGGTGCCGATATCAAAAAAGAGTACTATCTTGGTATGGTTCTAGACCGTGCATCGGAAATGCCTATCATGATGGCATCGACTGAGGGTGGTATGGAGATTGAAGAGGTCGCTCGTAAATCTCCGGAAAAAATTATCAAAGTTGCGATCGATCCGCTAATTGGATTCCAAGGTTTCCATGGTCGTAAATTAGCATTTGGGCTTGGACTCTCAGTGGAAGAGATTAACAACTTCATCAAATTTGCATCGGCGTTGTATAAAGTGTACATGGATCACGACGCTGAGATGATCGAAATCAATCCATTGATCAAAACGGGTGATGGTAAATTTTTGGCTCTCGATGCTAAAATGGGATTTGACAACAATGCATTGTACCGTCAATCACAAGTCAATGAGATGCGCGATTTGAGCGAAGAAGAGCCGACCGAAATCGAAGCGGGCAAATATGGCCTTAGTTATATCAAACTCGACGGTGACGTCGGATGTATGGTTAACGGTGCCGGATTGGCGATGGGGACGATGGATACCATCAACTATGAGGGCGGTAAACCTGCCAACTTTCTTGACGTGGGGGGCGGAGCTAATGCGGAAACCGTTGCCAAAGGGTTTGAAATCATTTTGAAAGATCCGAACGTCAAAGCGATTTTTGTCAATATCTTCGGTGGAATCGTACGTTGTGACCGTGTTGCCAACGGTATTTTGGAAGCGACAAAGCTTACAAAAGTGGACGTACCCGTTATCGTCCGTCTTGATGGAACCAACGCTGAAGAAGCGGCGGATATCCTCAATAATGCGGGAATTGCCAACATCATCGCGGCTACCGATCTTGCAGACGGTGCACGCAAAGCCGTAGCAGCAGCGAAGGGAGAATAGTTTATGTCAATTTTGGTCAACAAAGATACAAAAGTCATTGTACAAGGTTTTACGGGTAAAGAGGGGACGTTCCATGCAGAGCAATGTATGGCATACGGTACCAAAATTGTCGGTGGTGTAACTCCGGGTAAAGGGGGGCAGGAACACCTCGGACAACCGGTATTCAACACGGTTGAAGAAGCGGTTCGTGCAACAGGCGCAACGGTCTCTATGATTTTCGTTCCACCGGCTTTCGTCTCCGATGCGGTTATGGAAGCGGCAGATGCGGGTATTGAACTTGCGGTTATTATCACCGAAGGTGCTCCGGTCAAAGACATGATGTACGCCAAAGCCTATGCGGTGAAAAAGAACATGATGACCATCGGACCGAACTGTCCGGGTATCATCACGGCCGATGAGTGTAAAATTGGGATTATGCCAGGATTCATTTTCAAAAAAGGGAACATCGGTTTGATCTCAAAGTCGGGGACATTGACCTATGAATCAGCTAATCAAGTCGTAAAAGAAGGATTCGGGATCACGACAGCAGTAGGTATTGGAGGAGATCCGATTATCGGTTTGAGTTACAAACAACTTCTCCCGATGTTCGAAGCCGATCCGGAGACTAAAGCGATCGTTATGATCGGTGAAATCGGCGGAGATTTAGAGATCCAAGCTGCTGAATTTATTAAAAAACATATTACCAAACCGGTTGTTGCGTTCATTGCGGGTCAAACCGCACCTGCGGGTAAACGTATGGGGCATGCGGGGGCGATTATCTCCGGCGGTTCGGGAACAGCTGCCGAAAAAATGGCTGCTCTTGAAGCGGCTGGCGTGAAAGTCGTTGTATCCCCCGCGGATATCGGAAAGGCAATTGCGGAAGTGATGGGAAAATAACGATGAAACAGACTTTTGAAGTGGCAAATATTCGTTGTAGCGGTTGCGCTAATACGATCACCAAAGCACTTCAAGAAGCCGGTTTTACAGAGGTCGAAGTCGACCTCTCGTGCGAGCCACGAAAAGTAACGGCAGTGATTACCGACGAGGCGCAATCAGCACATTTTAAGGCTATATTAAGAAGCCTCGGTTATCCTCTAACAACCGATGATAGAGGATTTGGCGAAGATACGATTCTCAAAGCCAAAAGTTTTGTATCGTGTGCTATCGGCAAAATAAATTAGCTAACTTAATCAAGGAGAAGGAATGTCAATAATTAAAGCGCCAGAAAACACTCCGGTGTGGGTTGATGAAGCACGATGTAAAGCGTGTGATATCTGTGTATCAGTATGTCCGGCGGGTGTTCTTGCTATGAGACTTGAGCCGACATCGACTCTGGGGGCAATGATTGAGATCGTTGCGGCGGAAGCGTGTATCGGCTGTAACGATTGCGAATTAAATTGTCCTGATTTTGCTATCTATGTAGCGGATAAATCTGAGTTCAAGTTTGCAAAACTTTCAGATCAGGCAAAAGAGAGAGCTGAAGCTATCAAGAAAAATAAATACATGAAGCTTAGCGCTTAAAGGGGGCACAATATGGAATTAAGAGAAGTAATTTCAACCGGAAACGATTTGGCAGCTGAAGCGGCTGTTGATGCAGGATGTATGTTTTTTGGAGGATATCCGATTACTCCATCATCAGAAATTATGCACACGATTTCTGATTTGCTTCCTGCGGTTGGGGGTGTTGCGATTCAAATGGAAGATGAAATCGCTGGTATCGCTTGTGCGATCGGTGCAGGTATGACGGGGCATCGCGCGATGACCGCAACCTCAGGTCCTGGGATCTCTTTGAAAGCGGAAAACCTCGGTCTTGCGCAAATGGCGGAAGTTCCATTGGTCGTTGTCGACGTTATGCGCGGCGGTCCCTCAACAGGTCTTCCAACTCGTGTATCGCAAGGGGACGTGCGTCAAGCTAAAAACCCTTCACACGGTGACTATCGCTCAATCACACTCTGTGCAGGTAACTTAGCAGAGTGTTATACTGAAACAGTACGTGCGTTTAACTTAGCTGATCGTTTCATGCAACCAGTTATCGTTCTTTTGGACGAAACTATTGGTCACATGCACGGTAAAGCAGTTATTCCTACAGCAGAGGAAGTTAAAAAAGGGATAGTGCCACGCAAAACATTTACCGGCGCACCTGAAGATTACCGTCCATACGGTGTCGGTTCTGATGAGCCTGCGGTGTTAAATCCAATGTTCCAAGGGTATCGTTATCACTTTACAGGATTGCATCATGATGCCAAAGGATTCCCGACCGAAGAGATCGAAACGTGTCGTAAATTGATCCAGCGTCTCGAAGATAAAGTTATGATGCATACGGATGAACTTGAACTCAACGAAGAGTTTATGTGTGACGATCTCGAAGAGAACGACGTATTGATTATTGCTTACGGTTCAGTTTCTTTGGCAGCAAAAGAGGCAATTCGTCACCTTCGCGCTGAAGGTATCAAAGCAGGACTTTTCCGCCCAATCACGTTGTGGCCTAGCCCAGCGGCACGTATCAAACATTTTACCGATAAAGTGAAAAACGTATTGTGTGTTGAGTTGAATATTCGCCAATACACCGAAGAAGTTGAGCGTGTTTCAAGCCGTCTTGATATTCACGGTTTGTATAAAGTTAACGGACGAGCAATCTCTCCATACGAAATTGTTAACAAAGTGAAGGAGATCATCTAATGGCTTTCAATTACGACCAATATTTACGTTTAGAAAAAATGCCGACACTTTGGTGTTGGGGATGTGGTGACGGTGTTATCCTTAAAGCCGTTATTCGTGCGATCGAAACCTGCGGTTGGAAACAAGACGATGTCTGTGTTGTTTCAGGGATCGGATGTTCGGGACGTTTTTCATCGTACGTTGATTTCAATACCGTTCATACGACGCACGGTCGTACCGTTGCGTTTGCTACGGGGATCAAATTGATGCACCCTGACAAACACGTTATTTGTGTTGCTGGGGACGGTGATGCTTTGGCGATCGGTGGTAACCACACGATTCACGGATGCCGCCGTAATATCGATATCAAATTGATTGTGATCAACAACTTCATCTATGGATTGACCAACTCACAAACTTCTCCGACAACTCCGCAAGGGATGTGGACGGTCAGCCAAAAATCGGGTAATATCGATCCTACGTTCAATGCGTGTGATCTTGCGATCGCTGCGGGTGCTTCATTTGTGGCGCGTGAGACGATACTTGATCCAAAAAAATTGGAAAAAGTCTTGGTAAAAGGGTTCCAGCATCGCGGTTTCGCATTCTTTGACGTTATGTCAAACTGTCACATTAACCTCGGGCGCAAAAACAAAATGCAAAGTGCGATGGAAAACCTTGAGTGGATCGACAGCATCACCACTCCGTTGAAAAAATGGGAAGCGCTGAGCGATGAAGAGAAACTCAACAAATTCCCGACGGGTATTTTGAAACATAACGAAAACGCTCGCGAATACTGCGATATGTACGAAGATGTAAAAGCGTACCACCAAGGTAAACGTAAAGCAATTACTCAAGACGATTTCGCGAAGAAAATTTAAGGAGAAAGACGCATGGCTAGAACATTAATGAGATTTACAGGTGTTGGCGGACAGGGTGTTCTTCTTGCGGGAGAAATTTTTGCTGCGGCTAAAATCAAAGAGGGTGGACACGGT
>JACXUE010000081.1 GCA_014764075.1 Sulfuricurvum sp. | reverse complement strand
CAAAGCAAATAATATTCCATTATGAAGGGTAATGCTGCGGTAACAATATAAATTGCCTTAACATTTGCTTAACCTTATGTGAGATATAATCCGCGAAAATCTTTGCCCTATTCATAAAGGACAGCAATGCAAAAAATTCGTAATATCGCTGTAATCGCGCACGTTGACCACGGTAAAACGACCCTAGTTGACGGATTGCTCAAACAATCCGGAACGTTCGGAAGCCACGAACAAATAAATGAAAGAGCAATGGACTCCAACGCCCTCGAAAAAGAGCGCGGAATCACGATTCTCTCCAAAAATACCGCTATTCGGTACGGCGAATACAAGATCAACATCATCGATACTCCAGGCCACGCCGATTTCGGCGGTGAGGTTGAGCGTGTTTTGAAAATGGTTGATGGCGCATTGTTGCTCGTCGACGCGTATGAGGGGGTTATGCCTCAGACGAAATTCGTTGTTAAAAAAATGCTTGGACTCGGGATCAAACCGATCGTTGTCATCAACAAAATCGATAAACCCTCCGCCGACCCTGAGCGTGTAGTCGATGAGGTATTTGACCTTTTTGTTGCGATGGATGCGACCGAAGATCAGCTTGACTTTCCGATCGTCTACGCGGCTGCGCGTGATGGTATCGCAAAAATGGATATGTCTGAGCCGGACGGTGATTTCACCTGTATGTTCAACACTATCTTAGAAAAAGTACCTGAACCCGCCGGTGACGCTGAAAACCCGACGCAATTGCAAGTTTTCACACTTGACTACGATAACTACGTCGGTAAAATCGGTATTGCCCGTATTTTTAACGGTAAAATCGCCAAAGGGGACAACATCCTCCTTGCCAAAGCGGACGGTGAAATGATCAAAGGGCGTATCTCTAAATTGATCGGATTTCTCGGGTTGAACCGTATGGAGATCCAAGAAGCCGAAGCGGGTGATATCGTTGCGGTGGCGGGTATCGAGACGGTAGACGTTGGAGATACTATTTGCGATCCTAGCAATCCGATGCCGCTTGATCCGATGCACATCGAAGAGCCGACATTGACCGTTGTTTTCTCGGTTAACGACTCTCCGCTTGCGGGTCAAGAGGGTAAACACGTTACAGCGAACAAAATCCGTGAACGTTTAGATGCCGAGATGAACACCAATGTAGCGATGCGTTACGAGACGGTTGGAGAGGGTAAATTTATCGTTTCCGGTCGCGGGGAGCTTCAAATCACCATCCTTGCTGAAAGCATGCGCCGCGAGGGGTATGAGTTTAGCATCGGACGTCCTGAAGTTATCGTCAAAGAGATCGAAGGGGTTAAATGTGAGCCGTTCGAGCACCTTGTTGTCGACCTTCCGTCCGATTTTGCCGGAACTATTATCGAGCGTCTCGGTCGCCGTAAGGCGGAGATGAAAGCGATGGTTCCGATGGGTGAGGGATTCACCCGTGTCGAGTTCGAAATCCCTGCGCGCGGTTTGATCGGTTTCCGTGGGCAGTTTCTCACCGACACCAAAGGCGAGGGGGTTATGAACCACTCATTCTTGGAATTCCGTCCGTATACCGGAAACGTTGAGAGCCGCCAATACGGAGCGCTCATCTCTATGGAAGACGGTGTTGCTCTGGCGTATTCATTGTTCAATCTCCAAGATCGCGGCGTCCTTTTTGTCACTCCGCAAACAAAAGTGTACAAAGGGATGATTATCGGCGAGCACAGCCGCAGCAACGACCTTGACGTCAATCCGATCAAAGGGAAAGCGCAATCGAATGTCCGCTCATCGGGTGCCGATGAAGCGATTAAACTTGTTCCGCCGCGTGAGATGAATCTTGAGCGTGCGTTGGAGTGGATCGAAGATGATGAAATTCTCGAAGTCACTCCGGTGAATATCCGCATCCGTAAAAAATGGTTGGATATCAACGACCGTAAACGTTACGGGAAAAATAAGTAAGCGCGTAAGCGCTTACTTTGCCATCTCTTTTCCCGCAATCATCCCGCTAGCCCACGCGAAGTTGAAATTATACCCCCCGCGCCGTCCTACCACATCGAGCACCTCTCCCGCGAAATAAAGCCCTTCGACCAGTTTTGATTCCATCGTTTTGGGATTCACCTGTGCCGTAGAGACACCGCCGCCACTTACTTCGGCGTGTTTGAACCCATGGGTATCGATCACGTCAAATTTCCATTCGCCGATCAGATGGGCGATTTTTTTAACCTCTTTGGGGTTTAGTGTCGATACGTGTGCACAGAGGGCTATGTGTGCATCGTCGAGGAGATAGGTGATGATTTTGGCGGGGAGCAGTCCGCAAAGTGCGGTATGAATATCATGTTTGGGGATGGATGCAAACAGTTTTTCGAGGATATTTACAAGCTCTCCTCTCTCATAGCGGGGGAGGAGATTGAGGGAGATGCTAACACGCTGTTTGTGAAGCAATGCGTGCGAAGCCTTCTGACTGATGTCGAGGATCGCTAGTCCTGAAATGCCGTAAGAGGCAAAGAGGATGTCTCCCGTAACGGTTCCCTCTTTTTTGCCGTCGATCAAGAGAGTGACTTCCGCTACCGTTTTTACCCCCGCCATTTGAGGAGGGTGTTTGGAAGAGAGATGAAGTTGAACCAGGCTAGGATAGGTAGGGATGATCTCGTGCCTGAATTTTTTTGCAAACCCGTATCCGTCCGCCGTTGCTCCGAGCTGAGGAGCCGCTTCACTCCCCGTGGCGATTAAAACCTTGTTGTAGCTTTGTTTGTCCTGTTCGGTTTGGACGATGAAGTGGGAATCGTTTTTAGTGATGGAGATCACTTTGGAATCAATAAGTATCGTGACTCCCGCGTCGATGACTCCATTTTTGAGGGCGATCAATACCGATTTGGCCTCGTTGGAGAGGGGGTAGCATCGTCCGTCGTCCTTGATGTCGAGGAGAAGGCCGATGGAGTGGCACAGGCTCTGAAAATAGTGAAAACTCATTTGTTTGAGGGCATAGGTGATCCATTGGGGATCGTTGCCTGCATAATCGTGATAGGTAGCGTTGGTGTTGATGATATTGCATCGACCGTTACCTGATGCGAGGATTTTTTTTCCTACGGCGCCGTTGTGCTCATAAACGGTAACATCCGCACCCCCGCGTGCGGCAAAAAGCGCCGCCATAAGCCCTGACGCACCGCCGCCGATGATCGCTACGCTATTCATGCGCGTCCGTAAAGTTCGTTATACAACTCCATCGCATAGCGATCCGACATACTGGCGATGTAATCACTGATAACGCGGTGGGGATTGCGTCGGTCGCATTGTTCCAAATAATAGCGGGGCAACATTTTCGGCTCTTCCATGAGGGCGTTAAAGAGTCCGATGATCGCCTGTTTTCCCGCAAACATTTTGCGCATGATGTTTTTGTGCTGATAGAGCTTTTGATAGAGGAGCTTTTTAAGTTTTTTAATCTGGGTTTCGAGTTGGCTCTCAAATCCGATCACGATCGGCTCATTCGCCGGTATAATCGAGGCTAAGACACGGCTGTTATCGATTTTATCACGGGAGTGCTCCAATAGCGAGTAGACAAGGTGATTGATAAGGTGGGAGCTGAAGCGGTAGCGGAACATCTCGTCTTCATCCTCGTGTATCCCCTCATCGTAGACTTTTTGTACAATAATCTGAATCAGCTCGCTTGATTTAAGCGACTCAAAAGCGATGAGACCACTGGCGACACCGTCGTCGATATCATGGCTGATATAGGCGATTTCATCGGCCCGGTCGACGATCATCGCTTCGATGCTGGGATGAGTGTCGAGGGCAAATGATTCTCTGATTTCATCGGGCAAAAACGATTTGTTGTACGGATAGGAGTGCTTGAGGATACCCTCTAGCGTCGCATAGGTGAGATTGAGTCCTAAAAAGGCTTTGTAGCGCTGTTCGAGTTTGGTGACGACCCGAAAGCTTTGGAAATTGTGTTCAAATCCACTTTTAAATCCCCGTTCTCTCAAGCACTCATCGAGCGTATCTCCGCCAATATGACCAAAGGGGGTATGCCCTAGATCATGAGAGAGGGCGATGCTTTCGGCGAGAGACTCTTCGAGTCCAAGGTGCGATGCGATAGAGCGGGCAATTTGGCTCACTTCGATGCTGTGGGTGAGACGGGTGCGGAAAAAATCTCCCTGCGAGTTTAAAAAAACCTGCGTTTTGTATTCGAGGCGGCGAAAACTGCCCGAATGGATTACCCGATCCCGATCACGGGCGTAGGGAGATCTAAAATCGTCGCTGATAGGGTAAAAACGTTGATGCGGGAGCACGGAAACCCTCTTTATGTTTGTGTGTAATTATACAGTAGTATTTAATTTTTATAACTGACCTTACGCACTTGATGACATCAAGGGCAAAAGGGCTAGTTTCTCCCATATCCGAAAGATATGGCAAGCTTTAGGGGGTTGCAGGGAGATTTGTCCCTGATGCTTTGCGATCTATGAGCGTAAAGTGGGTAACATCAGATAGTAATTCTAAACTGCATCGCCAATATATCATACTTCTATTAACCCAAATTATGCAATAGCGCATTGAAGACTCAACAAAAGTACCATAGAATAGGATATTTGATACATACATGAAAGAGTCGCCTGCTGGATGTTACCGTTATTAGATGTAAATGTAACTATTACTCATTTTCTTCTTTTACAGGAACAGAATTAATCTTTTTATAAAAATACCCCAATGCGGTGAACATCAACGTCGTACCGATCATTAGATAAAACGCTGACCCCATGTTCGAATAATCGTCCAAGGCGATTTTAAACACCACCATCAAGGTTTCGATTGAAAGCGCAATCACAATGGAGATGATGAATTTACCAAGAACCTTGTATTGTTTGTCTTCAGGATGATAAAAGGACTCATAAATCACTTCATGCTCAAAAATTTGTTTTGCCAAATCATAAATCGCTAATCCCAACGTAATAGCGATGATTGATTTGAAAACATCGTGTAAAAAATTGACATCCCCGAATGCCAACATGATTTTAAAGAATATATACCCTCCATACCCGATCAATGCAATGGATACCAACGCCAACAGTGTCGCACCAATAAAATAAACACCACGACGAAATTTATCATACATACGATTATACTCAATCAGGCGGAGCTCTTCGAGTATCTCGATCAGATTAATGTCAAAAACATAATAATGATTGCCAATATAACGCACCACGGAGAGGCTTGCTTTACCCGTACGGTAGTGAATGTATGGATTGGAAATATAAAAACCGTTATGGTTCAACTCCATCTTCGCAAAATAGTGTCTTTTATCGCTTCCGATATGTTTGGCATCTTTTTCTCTACGGCAAACGATGGGTGTTTGTTGGCGAAATTCTTCATCAACCCCGTAAATAAGTTGAATAAAATGGTGTGTTTTTAAAATTTCGACCGAATGTGCCATATAGTCATCAGGAAAACTTTTAATTAGCGTTTCGATATAACCATCTACTGTAATTTTATGTTTTTTATAAAGATTAATCACCTGTTTCATGTTCTCCCCTTTCTATTGATTATATCAAACTGACCTTACGCACTACTCTTCAACCTCTGTAGTTCCCTAAAAGCCATTTGATTGGCACGAATAAGGAGTTTAGCCCTGAGTGCGAAATGGCTCAAAGCGTGTTTAATTTTAAGACATTCAAGCTTGAATACCGAATAAATTGCCATAAGCTGTTTGAGAGGGGATCTTCCTAAATGGGGCATAAACCTACAAACGGGTTTTTTATCCCATGCGTTTTAAAATCTGCTTAAATTGCTTCTATGTAATCCTTATAAAATATGGGCAGTTTGCTTTTTTCTTTACGGCTTTGGCTCTACGAAATTACCACCCGCCGAAGAGCGAGAGCGTTAATAAAACGACAACTGCTTGTCGTTTTTAGCT
>JACXUE010000240.1 GCA_014764075.1 Sulfuricurvum sp. | reverse complement strand
CTCCAACAAACGGAATAAATATTTCCAAGATTCACAAGCCGAAATGACCAAAGCCGAAGAGGATCTCTCCACCAAAGAACAAGAGTTGGCAGACCGAAGTGTCACACTGGAGAGAACCGTTATCGTCTCTCCGATGGATGCTATCGTTAAAAACATTGTGTTAACAACCCAAGGGGCTCGTGTCCGCCCTGGGGATCTCATCCTCGAACTGGTTCCATCGGGCGATCAACTCATTGTCGAAGCCAAAATGGCACCCTCAGATATCTCATTTGTTAAAGTAGGACAAACTGCTGCGATTAAACTCGATGCGTACGACTACATGATCTACGGTATCTTTCATGGTAAAGTCAAATACATCAGCCCCGATGCCCTCAGCGAAAAAACCGCAGATGGGGAAAAACTCTATTTCCGTGTTCAGATCGCCCTAAATCAAAATGATCTAACCTCAAAAACGGGTGAAAAAATTGAAATTACCCCTGGCATGACAACTCAGGTGGATATTATTACTGGAGATCGCACCGTACTTGAATATCTCGCTAAACCGATCATTAAAACACTCAACGAATCGTTTCATGAACGGTGATCTCTCATCAATGTAACCATCTAAAGATTCACTTAACTTTACTTAGATAAGAATCCAAGAAAAGTTAAAAAAATCAATGTGGTAAATTTAGGATACCGTTGAAAATGGTTTTTAGATACCGTCTTATAGGTTCTGAATTCAAGTATTAAGTGCAACGCAGCGGTTGTTCGATTGCATAGCCTCTCGCCATACCTGTTTTGGTGTGCGGTAGCCTAGGCGTTTTCTGGGTCGGTTGTTGAGTGCATTTTCCACCTCTTTAATTTGCTCATCGGTTACTGTTGAAAAAATCGGTTCCCTTAGGGAAGTATTGGCGAATGAGTCCATTGGTGTTTTCGTTCGTGCCACTCTGCCATGAGCTGTAAGGGTCAGCAAAATACACCCTAATTCCTGTTTGACTCGTTAGCATCTCATGCGCTACTAAAACCGGATTACTCCGCTTCAAACTCCTGCGTGAGCATTTCCACGGTTTCCTGCAACTCCAGCCATTCCAGCTCAATCTCTTCGAT
>JACXUE010000080.1 GCA_014764075.1 Sulfuricurvum sp. | reverse complement strand
CACAAACGATCCCACAAGTGTCAGCTCAGCGTCGGGATAGATGTGGCACAACGCTTCGATGGCGGGGGTCGCCATCACGGCATCGCCGAGCCAGTTGGGCAAGATGATGAGAATGGTCATCGTACAAGCTTGAAATGTTTCTTACTTAGTTCTAAACCGAACATAGATTCAATTGTAAGCATGATTCGGTGTTTTTTCTCTTTGGGGGTCGGGATGTATGTCGGATCACTTTGAAATACTCCTTCGGCCTCAGGAAGCCATTGGGCGACAGCGGCAGGATGATTCCCCTCGAAGCGACGGAGGATTTTTCCGTCGATTTGTGAATAGTCAATTTTCTGGGGGGCTTTGTCCCAGTAGCCGTTCACTTTTTCGCTTTTACGATTCATCTGCTCTTCGCTACGAATCCATCCGTAGTGATACATCGTTGCCCCAATCAGGGCTGCTTTGGGATAGCGTCCAATTTTATTTTTTTTCAATACTAGCCAAAATAGACCATCGGGTGAATAACTGCGAACCGAAGTTTTGATAAGTCGCGGTGCACGGCGATACCATCCTGGTGACCAGAGATAGGTGTTTTTGTTGCCATAAAAATGGAGGTAATCGAATACCAGTGCTTCGACTTCGGAATCATCACGATAATGGATACAGGCATTTTTGATCGCTTCTAGATCATTTTCATGTATCACCTCGTCGGCTTCGAGATAGAATGCCCATTCTCCTGTGCAGTTAAACTGCGCCACCATTTTTTGCTGTCCATAGACATACCCTTTGGCTCGCATGTGGTCGCACCATGCCGATTCAATGATCCTCAGTTTCGGCTCGTTCATCGCCAAAAGCCGCTCTTTTGTATCGTCTTCGCATGGTCCTAATGCGACAACGAATTCATCAACAATAGGAAGGATGGAGCGGATTGACTCGATGAAGGGATACCCTAGCATCACTCCGTTTTTGAGAAACGTAAAACCGCTGATGGTCATAGCGACTCCTTGTTTAAAAATAGTTTTATCCCATTTTCGCACCATGTTCGTTTTTCACTGATGCTCCTGTATAGCCGTAAATCATTTTCAGGTAAAGCAGAACGGGTGTTTTCACTATGATAAAGATGGTAGGCAGCTGCCGCAAACTTTAGATTAAAGCGTTTGACTCCGGCACACAAGAGGCGGTTAGCAAATTCACTGTCTTCACGACCCCATCCTACAAAAGCGTTATCAAAACCATTCACCTTAAGAATATCAGAACGGAAAAGGGCAAAATTACAGGTTTTGATACCTTTGAGAGAAGGATATTGGATCGAAAAAAGGGCACTAAGAAGTGGGGAGCGGATGCCGTTTTTGCGGTTTGAGACCCCTTGGTGATACCATCGTATCGAAATATTTTTTTCCTGTAACATTCTTTTGGTTCGGGAGGCAGAGAGTAGGATTCGTCCCCCCTGAACGAAATACCCCTCTTGAGCTGAGGCAAGGTGATCGGCAATAAAATGGGGATCTAGCACCATATCGCCATCGATCATGATGATGTACTCCCCACTAGATCGGGCAATTGCCCGATTGCGTGACATAGCGGCTCGGAAGCCATCGTCCTCCTGCCACGAATGGATGATTGGGGTAGAAGCTTCAGCTCTAATCTTTTCAATCACTTGAGCCGTTTGGGATGTGCTTCCATCATCGGCGATAATTATCTCATCGGGAAGTCGGGTTTGTGTAAGTGCGCTCAAAATGGATAGTTCAAGCGCTTCGGACCAGTTATAAGTGGTAATGATGAGCGATACCCTCATGAACGGTTCTTTTCGTACAGTTTGATATATTTATAAAAAACGCCGTTAGCGTTCGAAATGCTGATCAATAGCCCCTCATAACCACATAGAAACCCTTTTTGCAAGAGGTAATTTTTGATAAAAGCGAACAGAGCCCGCCAAAAGGCTTTGCTCGGTGAGGAATGTTTTGAACTTTGATTCGCGTAAAGGGTGGAATACGTTTGCATTTTATCGATCAATTCTGAAGCGTTGGCAAATGAAAAATGGTTCAGATGACCTTTTAGTTCGGTGATTTTCACCTCTCCTTTTAGGATGAGGCTCTCGTGCACCTGTGCGTCATTGAACCTAGTGTAGGATCGGTTGAATAACCGCAGCACTCTGTCGGGATACCAGCCACAACACCGAACAAGACGTCCGTTGTAGTAATTATTTCGGGGGATTGAATAGATTACATTAGGGTCTGAAAGTTCCAAAGACGAAATTTCGTTGATTAGGGAAATGTCGGCAATTTCATCACTATCGATAGAGAGTATCCAGTCGTAGTGGGCATGGGTGATGGCGAGATTTTTGAGTGGTCCGAATCCAATAAAGGGGTGTTCAATGATTCGGACGTTGGAATAGCGTGCGGCAATCTCCATGGTCGAATCGGTTGAACCGTTGTCGAGAATGACGATATCTCCAAATCCTCTCAGTGCATTAAGACACGATTCGAGGTGAGTTTGAGAATTTTTTGTTAGGATCGTGACGCTGATGGGGTAAGCCAACGTGCTACCTCCTCAAAGATGATTTCAGGTGGGATAAGGTCAAAACATTCACTTTTACCGTGGCGGTCGTCACACCCTGCTTTACCGCATGGGACGCAGGGTATATCTGCCATGAAGAGGGTAATGTTACCATATTTTTGTATAGGCTTTGGTTCCGTGGCATGGGTTTGTAGGGAGTTCGACCATGGAGACCAAGTTTTAATCAATGTAGGACCAAAAATGGCGAAAATAGGCTTATTGAGTGCACTTGCGATATGCATATTAAGCGTATCCATTCCAATATAGGCGGAAGCATGATCACATAAAGCGATATATTCCTCTAATGATGTTGAACCGATTAGATTTATCAGGTTTGGTAACTTAGGGAGTTCGAGAGAAATCTGTATATCTATGTCCGATTTTCCCCCTGTAATTACAATTGGAATATTGAGGGAATCAAGGTAGTTCAGCAAACGATTGCGCAAAACAGTTGGATAGATTTTATAGTTGTATTGGGCACTGGGATGAAAAATAAGAAATGGCTTTTTAAGTGAAAAAGGGAGTGAGTAGAGACCCTCTTGTGCTTTTTGAGAATAGCGAGTTTGTAGAGTTATTGTTTCATAAGGGATAGACATAATATCAAGAGGAATCATATTATGCTGCAATATATGGCGTGATGGGTCAACTTTGAAGGTTTGAGTGAGCAACAGACGTTTCCACCATGATTTACTGCTTTTGGCTTCAATAGCTGAAATGCTTTTGCGACCTGCCGCCCAAGCATAAAGGACACTTCGATCGCTAGCCGTAAGGCTGATAGCCAGATCGTATTTATTGCGGATGGATGTGAACAGTGTGATCTCTTGTATTAAACGGTAGTGCTTTGATTGTTTTTTCCAATGGTAATCATACGTATAAATGTCTCCAATAAAAGGGAGAGTTCTAGCAATTCCTAAGGTATCGGCATTGACTAACAGATCGATTGTTGTTAAAGGATAGTGTTCGTGCAGTGTACGGATGAGAGGTTCACTTAAAAAAACATCACCGTTTGAACGCTGGATAATGATGAGGATTGATTTCATGAATACTCCTTGAAGAGCAATGCGCTAAAGAAGACAAACAGCATTGTCGTAAAATGACCCAGCAAATATGAATCGCTCAACATTATTACTATAAAGAGAAGCGGTAAGGCTGCTTGTAACCGATAATAGGGAGATATCTTTTTCATGGAAATACGCAACTGGGTGATAAAAATCATGAGAAAAGGGATTAATCCAAAAATGCCTAATTGAGAGAGAACTAACAAATACATGTTATGGGGCTGATCAGGCACTGAGATCAAGGGAGAATTTTGTTCATTGACGGTGGTGTATGCAAGTCGAAAATCACCTGTGCCTACTCCCAAAAGGGGGTGCTCCAAAATGATGGGCAAGGTATTCTTAACAAAGGTGATTCGTTGCCCTACGGAAGTCTTTGCAGTTTGATCATATGTGTTTATTTCGTTGATTGCCATATCGATACGTGAATGAAAACTTGACGATAACGAATACATACTTATAAAGACAATAGGGAGAATAGCAGTTACTAGAGCTGCTGCTTTGAAAAGATTACGATGAAAAAATTGAAAAATAATCAGCGTGATAAGAGTAAAAAAACCAACCTGTCCTGCACGTCCACCTGAGATAAAAAGGTTGAATGTCATGGAGATTGTAAAAAAGATTGCTATCCATTTTTGTCGTTCACTCAATTTTGCATCAAACAACAACTCATGCAGTAAGAGATAAATAGTAAAAGCCAAAAATGGGGAATAAGATATATGACTCATAAAAGGGGTAGGTGAGTATGGATCGCACGATGAGGTCGGAGGAATCCATTCGAGCCAAATACCATAAGAAACCAGTTCTGAAAAGGAGATCGCAACGATAAACGCCAAAAGATAATTTTTAAAATACTTTGGTTGTATGATCGTCAGAAAAATGGGGACAAGTAAAAGTTTAGCCTCTTTTTTGAGTATATTACTCCCCCATTTTAAGTCTTCACTCCAAAGTAATCCAATCAGATGAGCAGCCAAAAAAAGAAGAATCCAAACAGCAAGAGGATGATGAATGATGGTGTCGTATTTTGTTTTAAAATTCCCCTCAAAAAGCCACAGTAAAACAATGAGTCCTATCAATAGGTTCGTTAGTCCCACGCTGATAGGGAGTGCGAATGCAAATGCTATCAGCAGGTAATGATGCAGTTTTTGGATTGACTCTTGAAATCTTTGAAAGCCTGATGTAGCATACATGTGAACCACCTATTGATAAAGATATTCGTATTGGTTTTTCCACCGTTGGTGAAGCCAAAACCATTCATCCGGTTTTGCTCGGATAACTTGCTCAGTGATCACAGCTTGGGATTGTACATGTGCAAAAATATCGGCATCTATATCTTCACTGTGCTGGATAGGAAGCGGTGGATAGTATGTAATCGTATGTGTTATATGATCTTTAGTCGAAATGAAAACAGGTATGACGATAGCATTCAATTTACGTGCCAAAATAGCTACAGATGGTGTATGTCGTGCTTTTTTTCCAAAAAAGTCGATTAGTATCCCCTCTTTTTCAGCTGTATTTTGATCAACCAATAACCCCAATAAACGCCCTTTTCTTATAGCAGAAATCATACCCTTTAGAGCCCCTTTTTTATCAAGCATCTCAATGTTGTATTGTTCACGATTTGATTTGAGTATTGTATTCATAATCGTGGAATCTAACGGACGACCGACAACACTCAAAGGACCATACTTTGCAGCAATGGCAAGTGATAGTAGTTCCCAATTGCCATAATGGGCAGTCATTAAAACAACAGAGCACCCCTTTGCTCTTTCGTTGAGAAGAAAATGGTCGTTGACAAAAATTACTTTTTTCTCTAGGCACTCTTTTGAAATCCCCTGATTATCTATAAAATCGGCCAAATTAAATAGAAGATTTTCATAGCTTTTTCGTACGATTTCATCTTTTAATTCTTTGCTCAGAGTAGTACCATAGGCAATATCAAGATTGACAAATGCAATTTTTCGGTGCTTTGCATCCAAAATGTAGATGAGATAAGCCAGTTTACGAATTAAAAAAAAACGTATTTTTAAAGGAAGAATCCGAATCGAAAATTGAAAGAGATGAAAGAATAAGAGATAGATGAAATCGATAGGAAACTCCTCTTTTTTTGATCCAATTATATAATAGAACCCTCTGAATAAACATAAGATTTTGCCGATTGGTTTAGATTTGGCAAAATACAAAGATGAGCCTGGTAAACTTTACCCGATTTTTTATTCAAATTTAAAGAGGGTAATTTCTTAAACTTTTGAGCATTATAGCATACAAATCTTTACCCCTATGATTAAACCGAAATTCACTCTCTTTGAGATGTAAGTAAAATGTGT
>JACXUE010000079.1 GCA_014764075.1 Sulfuricurvum sp. | reverse complement strand
CATACTCACGCGAGATGGAATCGCCGTTGTTGTACGCTTCACCTGAGCGATGAAAATACAACCCGTTCATTGAGAGTGCGGGGTAGAGAGACTCCCTCGCCGCACGAGTTGAGAGATTGGCGATTTTTATCTCTTGCTCTTTTGCTGATACGGCGAGATATTTCTGATCGTCAAACTCTTTACTTAAGCGCATGGAGACGGAGTGGGTGATAGGCTTATTGGTGAGGATGCTAATGGTTTTTTGGGCATCAAGAATACTATTTTGGGTCTCTTGGAGTTTAAGACGGGTCTGGTTGATTTGCTCATCGATTTTGATGAGTTCGATTTCGGCGGCGCGACCGTTGCGGGTTTTGATGAGGAGAGACTCCCGAGTTGAGGAGAGGGATCGCTCTTTTGCCTCTAGTGCCAAGGTGAGGTTCTCGAAATACCCCAGTCGTGCATTAGAAGCGATAAGAGTAGCATCCCGCTCGGCGATTGCAATGCGACGTTTAAGTGATTGCGAGGTGACGTTTTGGCGCGCTTTTTCGGTGTTGGTAAGGAGCGTTTTAACAAACAGCGGCATGGAAATCGTGGCACCTGCCGAGGTCATGGTTTGTACAAACGGATACCCTCCGCCGGAAGCACCTATGCTGGATGTCTCTGTGGGGGTAACAGGACGTAAGCTGGTGGGGGCATTGAAATGCTCGATATTGGCGATTATCGATACTTTCGGATAAAGGGCGGCGGTTGCGGCATCGCTTTGGAGTTTTGCACTACTTAGGGGTAGATCGTAGAGGTGTTGGTTGGGGGCTTTATGCGCCGCGTCGAGCCAATCGTGGATCGTATCAGCACAGAGCGTTGAGCCCAGTAATATAAGTGGGATAAAAAAAGTTTTTCGTTTCATAGAGACTCTTTAAGGTATTTTTCAAAAACCGCCGTTAATGTTTCAGCAGCGACCAGCCCTTCGATAAAAGGTTTGCCGTTGATGAAGAGAGTCGGATCATGCGTCACTCCCGCTTCGATGGCAGCGAGTGTATCCGTAACAGTAGTTAAACGTAATCGTAGCGGCAGATGTTTGACGCCGCACACCAGCCGTTTGGCAAGTTTGAGGGAGAGGGTCGCGTCACCGTAAATGACCCCCTCCAAAAGAGGCCACTGCGGATGAGAGGCGTTAAGAATCTCTCCATACCCCAGCTCGGCACACGTCTCCATTAGATTTTATGCTTCGCTAAAAACCGTTTTAGTCCCTCGGTCGTAAAGCCGCCGATATGACGGTCGATCTCTTTGCCGTTTTTATCGTACACGATCTGTGTCGGGATCATTTGGATTTTCATCGCACGAGCCGCATCACGCTCTTCTCCGACGTTGACGAAAAAGATTTTACGTTTAGGGTTGATCTCCATCTCACGGTAGAGGAGTTCTCCCATCTCTTGACAAGCTTGGCACATGGTTGAACCTGCTTCGACCATGACAACTTGACCTTTTCCGATCTCTTTTTGAACAAGAGCATACGGGCGTGGTTGTAATTGGGCAGAGTAAAGTGACGCACAAAGTGCGACTAATGAAAACAATTTAATCATGATGTCATCCTTTTAGAGTTGTTGATACGCTAAGGTAAAGAAATAAAGCCCGATAGCGATGAGGGCAAACGCAAAAATCTTGGTCATCCATCCGGTGATAAATGCTATTTTACCACTGGAAGCAACCCCTTGAGCAAATCCGACCGATACTCCCGCCGCGAGAAGCAAAAGTGAATGCCCCAATGCAAAGGTGAGGACAAGGGCATATGCGTACCAATCGGGTGCATTAGCGGCAAGGGTGATGATGGCGACCAGCGGAGCAGAAGCACACGGGGTCGAGACGAGACCAAACAGCATCCCGATCAAAAACGCCCCCACATAGCGTAGCGTGATAAGTCGGCTCATCCAGCGCGATTTGTCAATCACTTCGGGTAAAACCCCAAGCGAATACAATCCGATAGCGATGGCCAACAACCCTCCTCCGATGTACGCCTCCAACGGTGCAATCGAGAAAAAGTATCCCATTTTGGCAACCATATAAGCGAGGATCGAGAAACTCACCGCCACCCCCAGCGCAAACAACGATGCGAAGATATAGGTAAAATGTACCCGCTCACGAGGAGAGAGATGCGAACTCATCCCCAGTGCACTTCCTACGAGCAATGGCACCGAGACGATAGAGCAGGGGGCGAGAGAGGTGAAAGCACCGATGCTAAACGCTCCGGCAAAGACCAACGCCCCATGCGATTCAAGCAGACCTAAAAGGAAACTCTCCATTAGGACGCTTTAATCAGATCGACAATTTCGGGAACACTGAGGAGCTTTCCGGTACTGACAACCTTACCGTCAATGACTAGTCCCGGTGTACTCATCACACCGTACTCCATGATTTTTTGAATCTCTTCAACCTTTTCAATCTGAGCGAACATTCCGCTTTGTGCTACCGCTTGTTTTGTCGCCTCTTCGAGGGCTTTGCATTTGGAACAGCCGGTTCCTAAAATTTCGATTTTCATATTAACTCCTTAAGTTATAAAATTGCGTTAAACAAGTATCCGACACCGACGATTCCAAGCGTTACGGTACCGAAAAAGATGGCGATCAGTTTGAGGCTCATAACCCGCTTTAAAATCATAGCTTCAGGTAGCGATAGAGCCGTGATCGCCATCATAAACGATAATGCCGTCCCCAACAGCATCCCTTTGGAGGTGAGCACTTCGATGAGCGGCATCACCCCAGCGGCATTGGAGTACATCGGAACCCCTAGCAGTGTCGCGAGAGGTACCGCAAACGGATTATCCGCCCCAGCAATAGAGGTGATAAATTCGGTCGGAACATAACCGTGGATAAACGCTCCCACTCCGACACCGACCAAAACATAGAGCCAGATTTTACGGAGAATATCCAATGTGTATTCTTTTGCATCGATCAGACGTGTTTTAAACACAATCTTTCGATCTTGCGCATGGATTTCTCCCTCTATCGGTTTAACTTCGATGAGAACATCTTTTTCTAATCCAAGCCTTCCGATAATGATACCGCCGATGATGGCGACGAGAAGACCAAATCCGATATACAGCGCCGTCACTTTCCACCCAAATATCCCAAAGAGCATCGCTATGGCGATTTCGTTGTTAAGAGGTGCCGAAATGAGAAAACTAAACGTCACTCCGATGGGGATACGCGCCTGCAAAAAGCCTAAAAAGAGGGGAATCGCCGAACACGAACAAAATGGGGTGATAATCCCGAACAATGCCGCAAGGACATTTCCCGTATATTCATGCTTTTTACTGAGATATTCTCGTACCTTTTCAGTCGAGAAATACGAACGCAGTAAAGTGACGATAAAAATAATAACAATAAGCAAAAAGAGGATCTTGACCGTATCGTAGATGAAAAAATTGAGAGCATCAGAGAGTTTATCTCCCTGAGGCAGCTCAAGCCATTTATAAACGAGGACATTGACGCTCTCTTGCCACATCATCAGTCACACAACTCGGATTGGATGATCGGCAAAAGTGTCTCTTCGATCAGATCGAGAATCTTGGCGTATTCTTCTACCTCTTTGCCGCTCGGGTCTTCGAAACCGACGTGGATCGTTTTGACCGCTTTGGGGAACATCGGACACGTTTCGTGGGCGTGGTCACAGACGGTGACAATGAGGTCAAATTCGTTGTTGAGGACGGTTTCGATCACTTTGGAGTGGTATTCGTCTCTCCAATACCCTTTTTCTTCGAGAAGCGCTTGGGCGTTTGGATTGACTTTACCGCTGGCTTTGACGCCAGAACTGAACGCTTTGACACAATCACCCATTTTGGCATTGATGAGTGCTTCGGCCATGATGGAGCGGCAGCTGTTGCCGGTGCAGAGGATTAGAACGTTTTTCATACTTTACAATCTCCAGTTTCTGATAATTTAACAAGTGGGGGAAGTTCGATTCCCAAACAACGGATTTCAGCCAGTGCTTCACTGCGGAATCGATCGAGTGGACTTCTTATCGAGTAATAGGCCCATGTTCCGCATCGATCCACCCGTAAAAATCCCCCGTCTTTGAGAATTTTGAGGTGGCGTGAAAGACGTGATTGAATCATACCTAGCGAAGATTGCAAATCGCATACACACAAAGGTCCATGGTGATCCAAAAATGCGAGTAATTTTACACGCGTTTCATCGTTTAGTGCGGAAATAGCTTCTAAATAGTTCTCCATGGATCCTCCGATGAGCGCATTGTAACCAAATAGAATCAATAAATCAATATATCTTGATATTGAAGATAGATTTAGTTATGATACTCCAACTCGATTGAGGAGATACTGATGTTCAAAGATGAAATCTATTTCTTCGTTTTGATTGCACTTATAGCTATTGGGTGTATGGTCGTAGTCTTTTGGCTATACCGATGGACTATTTGTAAAAACCGTATCGAATCGATTCATGAACAAAAAGAGTTGTTGAACTCTGATGGCTCTTCATCCAAAACCAAATAAGGAAATTTCATGTTAAAAGTAGTATTCGTTTGTGCCCATAACAGTGGACGTAGCGAGATATCAGAAGCGTTTTTTAATCGATACGCTACAGGGGTCGACGGCAGCGGAAGTGATGAAGAGATGATAGAACAGGTTCGCGTCGTTCGCAATGTAATCGAGGAAAAAGTAAAAGCGTTCATTAAAAGCCCAAAAACGGAGATACAATAAATGACATTAGCAATAGCTCTTTTTTTAGTCACCCTCATATTCATCATCTGGCAGCCACGAGGATTGCAGATTGGTACTACTGCGGTTGTTGGTGCGATTGCAGCTGTGATCCTTGGAGTCGTGAGTTTGAGTGATGTGTGGACGGTAACCTCTATCGTCTGGGATGCGACACTCGCGTTTATCGGGATTATAATCCTTTCGATGGTACTCGATGAGATCGGGTTTTTCGAATGGGCGGCGCTGAAAATGGCACGTTTGTCGCGCGGGAACGGCAATCTAATGTTCGTCTACATGATGATCCTCGGCGCCCTCGTAGCGGCGTTTTTCGCCAACGACGGGGCGGCATTAATCCTCACTCCGATTATTTTAGCCAAGATGAAGTATCTCAAACTAAACCCCGTAGCTATGTTCGCGTTTTTAATGGCGGGGGGATTCATCGGGGACAGCGCCTCCAATCCGCTCGTCATCTCGAACCTCACCAACATCGTGACGGCAGGATATTTTCAAATCGGTTTTTGGGAATACGCACGGACAATGTTCCTCCCAAACCTCCTCAGCATCATCGCCTCGATCGTCGTATTGTGGCTCTTTTTCCGTAAGGACATTCCGACTCGCATCGATGTCGATAATCTCGCCACTCCCGAATCGGCGATTAAAAACATGACGATGTTCCGTCTCAGTTGGTGGTTTTTGGGATTACTCATGGCGGGGTATTTCATCGGGGATGCGTATCATCTTCCTATCTCGGTATTCGCCCTCGGCGGGGCTTTGGTATTCCTCGCCATCGCTACCTATTTCAAGGCAACCAAACCGATTATGACGATCAAAGCGGCACCGTGGCAGGTGGTGTGGTTCAGTATCGGACTTTACGTCGTCGTCTACGGGCTGAAAAACGGCGGACTTACCACGTATCTTGCTAGCGTGATTATCGACCTTCAGAGCATGGGGGGCGCCTATGCCGTGATCGGGACGGGGTTTCTCTCCGCCATCCTCAGCTCGGTGATGAACAACATGCCTACCGTTATGATTATGGATATCGCGATTGCCGAAGCAGGTAACAGCGCATTGGCATATGCCAATATTATCGGATCCAATCTAGGACCCAAAATGACTCCGATCGGTTCACTCGCAACCCTTCTATGGCTCCATGTTTTAGCTCAAAAAGGGGTCAAAATCGGATGGGGAGAGTATATGAAGGTAGGGCTGGTGGTTACTCCTTTGGTATTGTTAGTGGC
>JACXUE010000078.1 GCA_014764075.1 Sulfuricurvum sp. | reverse complement strand
AAAAAAAATTCATTTTCGAAGCATTGAACCATAATAAAAGGCTTTAAACCTCACTTTCGGCTGACATCAACCATCACTTCTAGGTGACTCATTCCACTCCCGACAACAACTCCCTGTATCGGTGAAATATCATTATAATCCCGTCCGTACCCAAGTAAAATATGCCGCTCTTGAGGCACCATATTGTTCGTAGGATCAAATTCAAACCATCCGTGATTAGGGATAAAGACACTTACCCATGCATGTGAAGCATCGACTCCAAAAAGTTTCTCTTGTCCCAGAGGGGGCAATGTTTCGATGTAGCCGCTCACGTAACGTGCGGACAAACCGATCGAACGAAGTGTCGCAATCATAAAATGGGCAAAATCCTGACATACCCCCTTTTTTTCACTATATACTTCCTTTGGATCGGTTGTAATGTTGCTAAAGCCATTTTCAAACGTAAAATCGTGAAATATTCTTTGCGTATATTCGAGTAGCCCCTCATACATAGAGCGTTCAGGATGTATAGAAGATAGAATGTATTTTTTCATCTCCGAAGTTACAGCACCGATCAAAGGGCTAGGTAAAAGAAACTGTTTGGCATAGATTATCTCTGGATCGATTTTTTCCATCCCCTTAAGTGCTTGTTCATACGTAACAGAGAGAGCCTTTTTACGGCGTTCCTCCATTTTCTCAAGCCCCCGAGGGTCGATGATAACAGTCGATCTCGCCGTGACATTGAGCACCAAATGGGGTTCACGTACCAAAATATGATGAAGCCGATTGCCAAATAGGTCATCGTAAGCATCAAGTTCGACCGCTGAAGGCTCTACAGAGATGTCAAAATCGCTTAACTGCTGATACTCGGTAGTCCGTGGACACAATCGAACAAGGTTATGACTGAATCCAACCCATTGTTGATAAGTAAAACGGGTATTGTGATAAATATGAAACGTCATGCTTCACTCACCGTAATGGGTAAAATAGGTTTTGGTGAATTCGTTGGATACTGCCATCAGCTTATCCGATAATTCTGACAATAGTCTATCCAGCATTGTTCGTACATATTCCCCGTCGGCACACGCTGTAAGCTCATCGAGAGAAGAAAGCGACAAACCGTTATAAGCTTCAAATAATGCCCTCTCGTATGGGTTGTCATCCAACGTGTTTTGGTATTTTGGCAACAATGGAAAGAGTTTCGACAAAGCATCCAATTCGGCAATCAATGATTTCGGGAAACGGATATCTAATAACAAAAATTCAATAACATTACGAATATCATAGGTGGTGCGGTAACGGGCTCGATAGGCGTTAAGACTCTCACAACTAGCCAAAAACACCTCTAAAGTCTCATACTCCTCCAACGGATCCATTAAAGGGACAAGAAGAGATCTAGCTTTTGAAATCATCAGTTGCGAACGTTCAATCCGTGTCCCTATTTCATAAATAAGCGATCCTTGATCGATAAAAAGAGACTCTTGAATGAGTTCTTTATACGCCATAAGGTGAGTTAGAAGCTTATCGAGCATGTGTACCATATAGCGGGGAATCGGTTTTTCTTCACGACAAAACCGTTCCCATTCGCTCATCATCCTCTCATGTATCCTCCACGCTTCAAGTGGAAGAAGATTTCTGGTCGCCGTATTGGTATTGGAAAGCATCATTAATGCTTGAGACAATGAGCCGACACGGCTATGATCGCTCACAACCGACCAAATTTCTGAAAATGTCCGTGAAGAAGCAACCTCTCCTAAAAAACCAGGATAGGTCATCGTTACATGAGTCAGCGTACGTGTCAGAATCTGTGTCAAAACAGAACCGTTACGCTGCTCATAGCGGGACGTATTGGTTATCGATTTGAGTACGGTGCGAATAAGGCGTGCCGAAATTATCGAACGCACCAGATAGCGTCCCTGCCAAAAAAGGTTCTCGGCGCGCAAACTGGGCATAGTCTCAAACGAATATCCGATCGGCGTGTGCGAAGCAAAAAGTTTAGAAAGAGGGGTATGGCGGGCAGGTCCAAGTACCCATAAATCTTTACTGCTACCACCGTTTTGATTTGAAATGCTAAGCAAATTTTCGGTACTTCCGACACGAACCAAACCGCCCGGCATTACCGATACCTCATCGTCATGACTTAGAGAAAAAACACGGATAATAGTGCGCAGACTACGTATATCCCCCCCCTCTAGGGAAGGAGATGTAGCAAACTTCACCACTTCTTGTCCGACATATCGGTAAGGAAATTCCATAATCTGTCCCACAAGATGTTCTTTTTCTTGCGGAGATAAATTTTTGGTATTGACAATATGATGATTGTCGTTACGATCGATGGTTTTGACAATAAGCTCATTCAAATGATCGAGGACGTAGTTCCGTTCGGCTTCTTGACCGCACCACCAAGTCGCAATTTGCGGCATACATAGTGCTTCTCCCAAAAAAAACTCTGACAATCGGGGCATAAACGGGTTTAATGCCGGATTTTCAAGAACTCCGCATCCAATCGGATTGATCATCGAGACGCCATTGGAACGCAATATCTGCATCAATCCAGCCACTCCAAGCTGTGAGTCGCTCCGTAATTCAAGAGGATCACAAAAATTTTCATCCACACGCCGGATGATGGAGTGGATACGACGCAACCCATTCAGACTTTTAAGCCAAAGGGAACCGTTTTTGGCCATCAAATCTTGCCCTTGAACCATTTTAAAGGTTTCGAAAAATTCAAACAAACGTCTGACGCTCAAACCATGGTAAGCCTCTTCCATTGCTGCATTCATAGTTAAACGGTTTTCGATGGCATATCCAAGCCCCGAAGGCGCCTGAGTACGGTCGTTTACAATCCACATCTTCCCATCGGGTCCGCGTGCCATATCGGCAGCATAAAGACTCAAACGCATCGGCATAGAAAACGCCTCACGGACGAAACCGCTGTGTGCGTATACGACTTCCATAGGGATAATCCCCTCTTTGATAACACGTTGCTCACCGTAAATATCTTGTAGCAATAGATTCAAAAGACGGGAACGCTGTTTCAAACCTTTTTCAATCTCATTCCACTCCACTTCGTCAATCACCAACGGAATCGGGTCGAGCTTCCACGGACGGTTCATCCCCTCTGGATTGTTATAGACATTGTAAGTGACGCCGTTCTCCTCCAGACACCAATCGATCTCTTTTTGTTTGGCGTTTAACTGATCAATCCCAATATCTTCAAGATTGTTTTTGAGCACTTCCCAATGGGAACGTACCCTATGTTGGGGGTCAAACATCTCATCATACGTTGTGCCTTGGAAATAGTGCTCAAACATCTAGTTTCGTTTCATCCTGATATAAAAAAAGGGATTTTATCCTATTCCCTATAAGGACTCCATTTTCGACGCAAATCAAGAGTATGCGGATATTCCATACTGCCAGGAAGTTCTTGATAGTTGAAGCGTCCTTTTGAATTATGTTTACGGACGACATGTTCACGCCCGTCTTCATCCCTAAGCTGCTGCTCTCGGATAAGAGGTTCGCGTATCTCCTCTATTTGGCCTTGCGAATGACCAAATCCCCAATACCGACTGATTCGGCGCGATTGGGCTTCAAGGGTATTAACCGGAAAGGATTCGTAGGAACGTCCTCCTGGGTGGGATACGAAATAGGTAAATCCGCCGACCGAACGACGGTTCCACATATCGACTAGATCAAAGGTGAGCGGCGTATCGACACCGATGGTGGGATGAAGTGCCGACCACGGCTGCCACGCTTTGTAGCGGATACCCGCAACGTACTCCCCCTCGACTCCGGTATTAACCAATGGTACTTTCACCCCATTACAGGTGAGAACGTAGCGCTCATCCACAAAGTTAGAAATTTTGACCTGTACCCGCTCCAGCGATGAATCGACATAACGGGCAGTTCCCTGAGAACTTGATTCTTCACCCAGAACGTGCCATGGCTCAATGCCGCCACGCAATTCACAGTGGACCCCCTCAATCTGTGTCATACCATACAGCGGAAAGCGAAATTCAAAGAACGGATCAAACCAATCGAACTCGAATCCATACCCTTCGTTACGCAAGAATTCGACTACATCGCGGATATCTTCGCGAACGTAATGCTCGATGAGGAATTTATCGTGCAACTGAGTTCCCCATCGAACCAGTTTATGACAATACGGTTTACGCCAAAACAGCGATACAAGGGTACGAATAAGGAGCATCTGTACCAGAGACATCCGTGCATGCGGCGGCATTTCAAAACCTCGCAACTCCAAAATCCCAAGTCGTCCCGTAGAGGAGTCGGGAGAGTAGAGTTTATCGATACAAAATTCGCTTCGATGAGTATTTCCCGTCAAATCGGTCAACATATGGCGAAAAAGGCGATCGGTAAGCCAAAACGGTATCGGCTCGCCGTGAGGGATCTGATTAAAAGCGATTTCAAGCTCATAAAGGTTTTCCAGCCTCCCCTCATCCACGCGCGGCGCCTGCGATGTGGGTCCTATAAACGCGCCGGAAAAAAGATACGATAGACTCGGATGGTGCTGCCAAAAGGTCAGCAAAGAGCGTAAGAGCTCCGGATTCCGAAGCAGCGGACTGTCGCTCGGAGTGATTCCGCCGATCGTAACGTGGTTTCCGCCTCCCGTACCGATTTGTTTCCCATCTTGCATAAATTTGAGGGCTCCTAGACGCGAATGATAGGCATCTTCATACAACGTCGTGATCACATGATTTAGCTCTCCCCAGCTCGACGTCGGCTGGATATTCACCTCGATAACCCCAGGATCTGGGGTGACACGGATTTTTTCGATTCGCAGATCGTGCGGAGGTTCATACCCCTCGATTATCACTTTCATCCCCAACTCCTCGGCGGTCGCTTCGATAGAGGCGATCAGATCCAAAAATGCTTCGGTGTGTGGCAACGGAGGGAGAAATAAAAACAGTTTGCTTTCCCGAATCTCGGCACAAATCGCCGTACGGACAAATACCTCATAATCATTCGTTTGTTTGGTTGCCCGCTTTACGTTCGCGGCGCGGGAGCGTACCGCATCGTGATACTCCCCAAGCGCAGGATAAGCACTAAACAAATCGGGTTCAAAACTTTGTTCTAGCTCCACCTGCGGTTTGTGCATCAACGAATTCAGCGGCAATCGCAAACCTATCGGAGAGGTTCCAGGGGCAAGAAAAAGATGACCACGCCTAAACTCCCAACGGCAGGTAATCCAGCGGGTAGCTCCCCATCCAAGCGGCAGGACATATCCGATCGGTTCATTCAAACCGCGCGAGAGGTCAGTGGCCAACTGCCGGCGTTCGAGCGAATCTTTGAGATCGGCTTTGAGGGGATCGACGTCGATCGGGAGTTGCGACTCTTGGAGCAATGCGACGAGGGGATCGTTGTAGGCATCATGGACATTGTGATCGCTAACCCCTAGATTGAGTGCCAATCGCGCCAAAAACGTTTTGGCATCCTTAGGGGTATATTCAAACGACTCGTCCAACCCCGCCAAGAGGTCAGGATTTCGCCAAATGGCTTTGCCGTCTTTGCGCCAGAAAATCGTATTCATCCAGCGCGGCAGAGGCTCGCCCGGATACCATTTGCCTTGCGCATGATGGAGCATCCCCCCTTTGCCGAACGAACTCAGCAAGCGACGAGCAAGGACGTTCGCCCGCTCACGTTTGTGCTCGCCATCGGCATCGGTATTCCATTCGGGAGATTCGAAATCATCGACCGAGACAAACGTCGGCTCTCCCCCCATCGTGAGACGGACATCGTTTGCGATCAACTCCTCGTCAACCTCGAATCCGAGTTTCGAGATTGCTTCCCATTGCTCGTCTCGATAGGGTTTGGTGACGCGCGGTGATTCAAAAATCCGTGTTACGGTATTGGAGAAGGTAAACTCAACCTCACACTTATCCATAGCCCCCTCAACCGGTGCAGCACTCTCTGGGCTTGGGGTGCACGCCAGTGGTATGTGCCCCTCTGCGGCAAAAAGACCGCTCGTTGCATCCAATCCAATCCATCCCGCACCAGGGATATAAACCTCCGTCCATGCGTGCAGATCGGTAAAATCGTTCTCAGGACCGCTGGGGCCATCTAGAGATTTGACATCGGCGGAGAGCTGAACCAAATACCCCGATACGAATCGTGCCGCCAATCCCAAATGGCGAAGTACCTGCACAAAGAGCCACGCGAAATCACGACACGATCCTGTTCTACCTTTGAGAGTAACCGCACACGTTTGAACACCAGGTTCCATTCGGATGGTATAGCTTAGATACCGATGGATCTTCATGTTCAGCTCTACCAAAAAATCGATGATGTTGCGCGGAGTTAAATCGATCGATTTGACAAATGCACCAAGACGCTTCCCATGTTCAGTGATCTCAAGATAGGGGGTCAACTCTTTTTTGAGCTCTTTTTTATAGTCGAACGGAAAGTTCGTCGCATACTCTTCGACGAAAAAATCAAACGGGTTGATACTCACCAACTCCGCTTTCACCTCAACATCAATGGCAAGTTCCGTCGTCTTTTTCGGAAAAACGATCCGAGCAAGATAGTTGCCGAAGGGATCTTGCTGCCAGTTAATAAAATGATCTTCAGGTTTGATATTCAACGAATAGGCCTCTATAGGCGTACGGCTATGAGGCGCTGGGCGCAGCCGAATCACATGGGGGGAGAGGTTGATCGGACGATCAAATGCATAATGGGTTTTGTGAGAAAGGAGAACTTTTAGCGACATCGGATTCCTTTACGCGTGCATAATGTTAAATTATCAGCAAGGATAACACAACTTACTCCAAATTATCGAACATCGACTGATCAGAAAACGACCACACCGAATAAAATGGAAATTCAAAGGTTTTGTATTATAATAAATTTTCATGAGAAGGGTGAGCGAATGGAATACATCGAATTTTTAGGAACCGGCGGCACCCGAACACCAACACAAGGGACCACCTGTTTACGGGTTAGCGATCACTGTGTTATCGATGCGGGCAACCTCATCAATACGTTCGGGGACGATGTATTTACGATCGAACATATTTTTCTCACCCATTCGCATCTCGATCATATTATCGATATCCCTTTTCTCGCCGATCTTTTCGTCACCCAAAAAAGCATCTCCCTCAAAATCTACGGTCTCAAAGCTACTCTCGATGATTTGCGCCAGTTTATCTTTAACCATCGTGTCTGGCCAAACTTTGAAGAGATAGCGCTGATAGGGCATACCAATAAAACGATCGAGTTGATCGAACTGGATCTCGAAAAGCCTTATGCGGTAGACGGCATCACTCTCACCCCGTTTAAAACCGATCACACTGAGGGAAGTTGTGGTTATATGATTGAAAAAAACAACTCTGCAATCCTTTTTACCGCAGATACCTATAAATGCAGCCGTATTTGGGAACTCATTGATGAGCATCCCCGCATCCACACCCTCATTATCGAGGTTTCCTTTCCCTCCGGTTTTGCCCAACTCGCATTTGATAGCAAACACCTCACCCCCGCCCTTTTAAAAGAGGAGCTAGCCCAATCCAAACGGAGCGATTTTACCATCAGTGCAATGCACCTCAAAGCCCTCTTTAAAGAGACGATCGTCGATGAGCTCAATACGCTCCACCTCCTCCGCAACGGCGGAAAAATTCTCTCTGACGGCGACCGGACCAATTACACACAGCCCTAATACGCTATAATACCCTCATTAATTTAATAAGGTGTTGTGATGAGTATTGAAGAACGTAGTGGAAACATTTGCGAATTATGCGGTTCAACAGAGGGTTTAACCGTATTTGAGGTAGCTCCGAGCGACGGATCGGCAGATCAATCGATCCATATCTGTGAAACGTGCAAAAGCCAGATCGAAAACCCCCAAAATCTCGATGCTGATCACTGGCGCTGTTTGAACGACAGTATGTGGAGCCAAGTCCCTGCGGTGCAAGTGATGGCATACCGTCTCTTATCCGCACTCGGCAATCAAGATCAACTCGATATGATGTATCTCGAGGATGATGTTAAAGCATGGGCGGAAGCGGGGATGTTAAACACGGCATCCGAAGATGAAGGTAGAGCCGTCGTACATCGCGACAGCAACGGTACGATCCTCTCTGAGGGGGACACCGTTACTCTCATCAAAGATTTGGAAGTCAAAGGGGCTGGATTTACCGCCAAACGGGGAACCATTGTCAAAAATATCCGCCTCACCGACGATCCGAAATACATCGAAGGGAAAATCAACGGTTCAACGATCGTCCTTGTTGCAGCGTTTATGAAAAAGGCTTAAGCCTTTTTCTACTAAAATGTTATCCCTATTTATACGCGTCTGTAGCTCAGCTGGATAGAGCATTGGTTTCCGGTACCAAGGGTCAGGGGTTCGAATCCCTTCAGGCGTACCATTAAAACTTTACTCATCGTTGCTGCAACTCTGCGATGGTGGATTGATGCCCGATACTCGAATGTTTAATCGCTATATTGTAGAGTGAAATATAAAACATCACGCTCTCTTTGAAAACGCTAAGGAAGTGGATGGTGGAAGCGTCCGGAATCGAACCGGAAACCTCGTAGATAGAATCGGAGGGAGAAGCAGTCCTAAATTAAGTTAAACTTACGCTGCAGCGTAAGCAGGACGGTAATTAGTGTTGTTTGCGTTTAAGCAAGTTGAGCCGTATAACGGAGATGCTCAGTCCGGCATGCAAGTTAAACCTTCTTGATCCCGTCGAAGCCATATCGCCCCCATCGAGAGTAACCGAAGTTATGAGCGTATTATAGCATGCTAGCCATTAATAAGCGATTTAATGGTGCGGGTAATATCGCAACATCGAGTGATTTTCTCACTGTTTGAGAGGGTATCATCGAGAAGTACTTGCACGATCGCCGACCCGACGATGACACCGTCTGCCCCCTGCACTTTTTCACGTGCCGTCTTTTCGTTTACACCAAAACCAACGTAGACGGGTGTCTGGGCATGACGTTTGATCATCCCCAAAATCTCTTGCAAATCTTCAGACTTGCCGCTTCCGGTAATCCCCGCATAGGCGACGAGATAGATAAACTTGCGCGCTTGCGCAGTGATCAGTTTGACCCTCTCTTCCCCATCGGTCGGAGCGACGAACGTGATATTAGCCAATCCTCGCGATTCAAAGAGATTATGGTATTTTTTTGCCTCTTCGAACGGAGCATCGGGGATAATCAACCCGTTGATACCGATCTCTTTTGCCGTATCGAGCAGTCTCTCCATCCCGTATTGATAAAACGGGTTGAAATATCCCATCCATAACGTATCGATTTTAGGGGCAATGGCAGTTGAAATCTCCAACAGATCCGAAAAATGAAACCCGTTTTCGAGTGCTTTGTGATTGGCCGCTTCGATCACGGAACCATCGGCAACCGGATCGGAAAAAGGGACGCCGAGTTCGAGAGTATCGACCCCGTTTTCGCCTAGAGCCAATGCCAAATCGACGGTAAAGTGTTTGTCGGGATATCCTGATGTAATATACGCTACGAGGTGCTTCACGCTTTCTCCATATCGGGTAAAATTAAAAGGGAAAAATGGATTTTCGAGAGTTCGTTATCCATTTTGAAATCTTCCTGCCACTGCATGAACATATCCGAGACGCTGATGAGCCAGTTGATCGTCTCTTCATTGATCACTTTGTCCCGAGAACGCAAAGTTTCCAGTGCATCTTCGACAAAAGTGGACAAACGGACCATCGGCTCAATTTGCAAATAACCGGAGGCAGATTTGATGTTGTGGAAAATCCGAAACAACTCTTCAATGCTTCGATGATAACGATCCGAATTTCCCAAATCGATAATGAGAGGTTCCATAATCTCTACCATCATAGCATAATGATCTAAGAATTCATCAATGATTTCAAAGTCGAAATTAGCTTCTAAAGCGCTCCGTATTCCCATCACAACTCTCCTGTTATCGTAGAATTATATCGAGCTTTTGTTTAATCTCGTCTCGTAAACTGCCAACTAAGTCGAATGCGATGGAATTTTTGGGTAAACTATCTCAATTAATACACAATGAGAGTTTTATACCCTATGAAAAACATGACGATCGGAAAAATCCAAAAACAAAAAGGGATCAAGCCGCTGGTGATGATCACGGCGTATGATGCCCTATTTGCCCGTTTGTTCTCGGAAAGTGCCGACATCCTCCTCGTCGGAGACAGTTTGAATATGAGTTTTGGAGGAAATCCCGATACCCTGAGTGCCACGATGGATCAAATGATCTACCACACCAATGCGGTATGCAACGGTGCGCCGAAGAGTTTTGTCATCACCGATATGCCCTTTGGCACCTATACCGATGAGCAAACTGCTCTGTATAATGCCATCCGAGTTTATCGAGAAACTCTAGCCGATGCGGTGAAAATCGAAGGAGGCGCCGATAAAGCCCATCTCGTTCGACATCTCGTATCGAACGGAATCGCCGTATGCGGTCATATCGGTCTTCTTCCTCAAGCCTTTCGGGCCGAGGGGGGATATAAAGTCAAAGGGAAAACAGAACACGAAGCGTTACAATTAATCACCGATGCTCAGGCGATCCAAGAAGCGGGAGCATTCATACTCGTAATCGAAGGGGTCAAAGCCGAAGTGGCAACGCGCGTCGCACAAAGCGTCTCGATTCCCGTCATCGGGATCGGTGCGGGGAGCGGCGTGGACGGACAAGTGCTGGTGTTCTCCGATATGCTCGGACTCTATGAGCCGTTTGTCCCGAAGTTCGTCAAACAGTACATGAACGGCGCGGAAGCGGTCAAAAAAGCGGTGCATCAGTATGCCAATGAAGTTCAAAATCGTTCATTCCCCGATGAAAACTATGTCTACTAAGGTGCATTAACGTGGAACGAATCGTAGAGATAGAGAAATTTAACGCCGAAGATACCTCCGAAGTTTCACTCCGACCGAACGGATGGAGCGATTACATCGGGCAAGAGCAGATCAAAAAAAATCTGGGAGTCTTCATCGAAGCATCCAAAAAACGCTCCGAATCACTCGATCATGTCCTCTTTTACGGTCCTCCGGGTTTAGGAAAAACGACATTAGCCCTCATCATCGCCAACGAGATGGGGAGCAACATCAAAGTGACCGCCGCACCGATGATCGAAAAAAGTGGCGATCTTGCCGCCATCCTCACGAATCTCGAAGAGGGCGACATCCTCTTTATCGATGAGATTCACCGACTCTCCCCTGCGGTCGAAGAGATACTCTATCCTAGCATGGAGGATTTTCGGCTCGATATCATCATAGGCTCGGGTCCTGCAGCGCAGACCGTCAAAATCGATCTCCCCCGCTTTACCCTCATCGGCGCTACGACTCGTGCGGGGATGCTCTCCAATCCTCTGCGAGATCGATTCGGGATGAATTTTCGGATGCAGTTTTACACCCCCGATGAGCTGTGCAGTATCATCACCCAAGCCTCCTTGAAATTGGGGAAAAACATCGATAAAGATGCCGCCCAAGAGATCGCCAAACGCTCACGCGGAACCCCCCGTATCGCATTGCGTCTCCTTAAACGGGTGCGTGACTTTGCCGACGTCGCCAATGAATCTGTGATATTGCATGAACGCTCACGCTACGCCCTCGATCAGTTGGGGATCAACGCCAACGGATTTGATGAGATGGATATACGCCTCCTCAAACTCCTAATGGAAGCTAAAGGGAGAGCTATGGGGCTATCGACTATCGCCGCCGCCCTCAGTGAAGACGAGGGGACGATCGAGGATGTATTGGAACCGTACCTTCTCGCCAACGGCTATTTGGAACGGACGGCGCGCGGGCGGATTGCAACCCCAAAAACGTACGAACTCCTCAAATTCGGAATCCCTCAACAAGGATTATTTGAATAATGGTAACGATGAAAAAAGAGTACTTCACTCTCGCCCTATTAATCATCGTCTCACTTGGGATGTACATCCTCTATCAACCTTTTTGGATGAGCATCATCGTTGCAACGCTGTTGGCGATTTCGACCCACCAGATCCAACTGGGATTTCTCCATCTCACCAAAAGCCGATTTTGGGCTTCCACCCTATCAACCCTTATGCTCGGAGTTTTGTTTTTCGCACCGCTGGGCTATTTTTTGTTCCATATATCCGTCATGCTCCAGAATATCGATCCCTCAATGATGAGTACAATGGAGGTTCAATTTAGAGGGTGGCTCACACACCTCCCTCCAGAATTTTCACAATTTGAAGCGAAAATCGAAGCGTCATTGGCGAAATTCGATCCAACCGCTTTTTCTAAGAATATCATCGATTACGCTTCTAAAATCGGCAGTTTTGCCATGTCGTTTCTCTCTGGCACCCTCTTTATTTTGATCTTCTATTTCATCGCCCAATATTATGGGCGGGACATTTTCGAATTTTTCAAACGTTCCGCCCATTTCCCGCAACAAGAGAGCACCCTCATCATGTTCGAGATGCGCTCCTCTATGAGCGTCGTCTTTTACTCGATCCTCGCTACCGCCGTTTTCGAGGGGGCGTTGTTTGGGATTGCGGTCGAATACATGGGGTACAACGGTCTGCTCTTTGGGATCATGTTTGGCTTCGCCTCACTCATCCCCGTAGTGGGAGGGGTGATGATGTGGCTCCCGTTTACGTTGTTCGAACTATCCTTAGGCAACATCGAAAATGCAATCTTCATTGCACTCTACACCATCATCATCATTTCAATTATCGCCGATACCTTTGTCAAACCAATTATTATTAAAGTCATCAATCAGCGACTGATCAAACCACACGAGAAGATCAACGAACTGATTATCTTTTTTGCCATTATTGCAGGACTGACAACATTCGGCTTTTGGGGGATGATTATCGGACCGGCGATTACGGTACTTTTTTTAACGTTGATGAAAATAACTGAAGCCCAAAACATCGAAAATGAACGTTAATTTTGTTAACACTGAGCAGGCATTTGTAACCGAACGGGGCGATGGGGGATTAAGGTTTGGGCTTTATATCGCCCAAACGGTGTGTGAACTGTACCGATTTGAGTTAAATTACCACTATGAAACGGGAGTGCATCATTTCTGCATCGGTTTGAGTGAGCGAAAATAGACCCACAAAAGTGCTGAAACTCCCGCCATCACAAAACTCAGACTCATCCCCAGCGTCA
>JACXUE010000077.1 GCA_014764075.1 Sulfuricurvum sp. | reverse complement strand
ATTGAGAAAATTCAGCGACTTAAAGTTTTGCGTGATCGGATCAACCCCGATTGTTTGATTGAAATCGACGGCGGTGTCGGCAGTAGCAATATCCACGAGCTTAAAGATGCCGGTGTCGATGTTTGTGTCGCCGGAAGCTATGTATTCGGACAGAGTGATTACAAAGCCGCAATCGAAAGTCTCAAAATCTAACATGCGGGTCAAAATCTGTGGAATCACCAATCTCGAAGATGCGTTGTGTGCAATCGATGCAGGTGTCGATGCCTTGGGATTTGTTTTTTATCCTCAATCTCCTCGCTACATCTCCCCACATGAAGCCAAAGAGATCATTTCCAAGCTCCCTCCATTTATTGAAAAAGTAGCCCTTTTTGTCAATGAAACACCCAAATTCATCCGCTCTGTCTGTTTGGAGAGCGGATGCACCCTCGCCCAAATCCATTTCGATGTCTCCGATAAATTCTTATCAAAAATTCATTTTCCCACCCTGCGGGTCATCCGTGCCCAAAAGAGAGAAGATATTTTAGAATATTCCGATGAGTACCGTCTCATCGATGCTTATTGCGAAGCCTATGGAGGCAGCGGCAAACGGCTCAATATCGAATGGTTTGACGGGATCGACTGCTCCAAAATCATCCTCGCGGGAGGCCTTGATCCTGAGAATGTAACCGCCCTCTCATCATACGGCTTTTACGGTGTCGATGTGAGCAGTGGAGTCGAAGCATCCTATGGCAAAAAAGATCCTTCAAAAGTTCGAAGGTTTATTCAAAGGGTTAAAGCGTGAGTCTGAGTGATCCTAAAATCATCGATAGACTGAGCAAAAACGGTATCCCTAGTCAGGATTTTGAATCACTTTTTGATGATCAAACCGAACTCGAGGTCCTCAAAGCTCAAGGGTTGAATATCGAACTCATCCAAAATCATTACCGTTTTGCTACCTCGTATACGTCTGTCGATGACACGGTATTTTGCATTGTTGATGTCGAAACGAACGGTTCAAAACCTGCCCGCGATCAAGTGATTGAAATCGGTGCCGTTAAAATCCAAAACGGACGCATTATCGATACCTTTGAAAGTTTGGTTTATTGCACCGAGATCTCAGACCAGATCCAAGAGATCACCGGAATCAGTGTCGAAGATACCCAAAAAGCTCCGCCTCTAGCAATAGTCATGAGGGAGTTTCGTCTTTTTTTAGGGGATGCGGTTTTCGTCGGACACGATGCGAAATTTGATTTCAATTTTATCTCTTCCATGATGGAGAGGGTAGGTTTGCATAAACTTCTCAACCGTTCATTATGTACGATCGATTTGGCGGAGCGGACCGTCGAATCGGAACGCTACGGTTTGGCCTATCTTAACGAACAACTGGAACTCTACAAAGAGGCAACCCACCATCGTGCCCTCTCGGATGCGATGACCACGACAAAACTCCTCAAACGTACCCTCAAACTAATACCAAAAACCATCCGTACGACTGAAGAGTTGATTGCGTTTTCAAAAGCAGGAAAAAGATTAAAACGACCGAAAGTCAAAAAAGAAGAAGAAAAAACAGAAGAATAAGGCAAAAATCCTTATTCCGAAAATCGCCCCATACCTACAAGACGACTATAGCGCTTATCTAAACGTTCACCGTCATTGAGCTTACGCAGTTCACTCACTTGCGTCATGAAATACTCTTTTAGAGCTTTCGCAGCCCCCTCTTTGTCACGATGAGCACCAATTAAAGGCTCATCGATAACATCATCAATCAAATCAAGCTCTTTGAGATCGCTACTGGTAATTTTAAGCGCTTTCGTTGCCGCTTCTACTTTAGCGGGATCATTCCACAAAATCGCCGAACACCCCTCTGGAGAGATGACGCTGAATACCGAGTAACGCATCATCGCCAGTCTGTCGGCAACGCCAATTGCAAGCGCTCCACCACTTCCCCCTTCACCGATAACAACCGATACGGTAATCGTATTGAGATTGGAGAGCTCTAAAAGATTACGGGCGATCGCCTCACTTTGATTGCGCTCTTCAGCACCCAACCCCGGATAAGCACCCGGAGTGTCGATGAGCATCAAAATGGGGATATTAAACTTCTCTGCCAATTTTGCGGCACGCAACGCTTTGCGATACCCTTCAGGATGCGGCATACCGAAATTGCGTTTAAGTTTGTTTTTGGTTCCACGCCCTTTTTGTTCACCGATCACCATCACCCGCTCATCACCGATATAGCCGATATAGCAGATGATCGAGAGATCATCACGGAAATGACGATCTCCGTGAATCTCATATTTTTTATCCAAAATCAAATTAATGTAATCGAGGGCATACGGACGATCGGCATGACGAGCAAGCTGAAGCTCTTGATAGGGGGAGAGATTGCTGTAGGTTTTTTCAACCTCTTTGGCTAGATCTTGCTTTAGAATTGCCACAGCATGGTGATCGAGACGCACTTCTGCCGCAACTATCTCTTCTTGAATCTGACGGATTTTTTGTTCAAAATCTAAATAGGTAGCCAACGGCTTGCCCTCTTAGTATTTTTTGAAAATAACGACACCGTTTGTGCCGCCAAATCCAAAAGAATTCGACATAACAATATTTAGATCCGCTTTACGTGCTTTGTTTGGAACGATATCCAAATCACAGTTTTCATCCGGATGCTCATAATTGATGGTCGGAGGAATAATACCATCACGCATCGCCATGATACTGATAACCGCTTCAATACCGCCCGCTGCACCGAGGCAGTGACCAGTTTGTCCTTTTGTCGAGCTCACAGGAGGGCAATTCTCTTTGCCGCCAAACGCCTCTTTCAGAGCAGCTGTCTCGTTTTTATCATTCGTCGGGGTACTTGTTCCGTGAGCATTGACATAATCGATTTTCGGATTTCCCGCCATTTTGAGCGCAGCCTTCATCGCTCTAAGCGGTCCCTCCAAACTTGGTGAGGTAATGTGACTCGCATCACCGCTCTCCCCAAAACCGATCAATTCCGCATAAATACGGGCGCCGCGTGCGACCGCGCTCTCATACTCTTCGAGAACCAGCGCCGCGGCCCCCTCACCCATTACGAATCCGTCGCGTTCCGCATCAAACGGACGTGAAGCATGTTTAGGGTCATCATTTCGGGTTGAGAGCGCTTTCATCGATGCAAATCCGCCGATTCCGACACCGGTAATTGCCGATTCCGCGGCAACCACGAGCATTTGATCGGCACCGCCGACCATGATTGTTTTTGCCGCTTCGTTAATTCCATGCGTCCCTGCAGCACATGCTGTGACCGATGAGAGGTTTGGTCCTTGCAAACCGTGATCGATCGTGATGAATCCGCCGAGCATATTAATCAATGCCCCCGGAATAAAAAACGGAGATATACGACGTGCACCTTTAGTTTCGAGAATAATCGAGTTTCGCTCAATTGAAGGTAGCCCACCAATACCAGAAGCCGCATCGATACCAAAACGCTCTTTGTTAAATCCTTCAGGGAAATGAGCATCCGCCATCGCCTCTTGCGCAGCCTTGATGCCGAGTTGGATAAAACGATCCGCTTTTTTAACCTCTTTGGGATCCATAACCGTCTCAGGATCGAAGTTTTTTACCTCACCGGCAATCTGCGCACTTTGTGTCGATGCATCAAAAATTGTGATCATATCGATCCCGCATTCACCTTCACAAATCGCCTTGAATGAGCTCTCTTTATCATGACCAAGCGCATTGATCATACCCATTCCGGTTACTACTACTCTTCTCACATTCTCTCCTGATGATAAATGGTCTCAAACTTTGGCTCCCACAAGCCAATATCTTAGACCATGAAATTTTATATTGAGGCTATCGAGGACAAACCTCGATAATCATTTTTAGTTTTTGCTTTGGATGTAGTTGATGACGTCTTGAACGGTTGTGATTTTTTCCGCTTCGTCATCTGGGATTTCAATATCGAATTTTTCTTCAAGAGCCATAACCAATTCAACAACATCAAGGCTGTCTGCGCCAAGATCTTCTACGAATTTAGAATCCTCTTTAACTTCATCCGGGTTAACGCTAAGTTGCTCAACCACTACTTCTTTAATATCGTCGATAAGTGCCATGATAGCTCCTGTTCAGTGAATAAAATCGACAAATTATACCATATTTAACTTAAGAGGCAAAATTGCCATCTCCTCGGCTATGTTTTGTGCATATAGCCTTCGGTTTCAAAGCTAAAAAATCCAAGCAGTTGGATTTGTATGGCGCTTTTCACATCAGCATCCCGCCGTTGACTTTGAGGGTCTCACCGGTAATATAACTGGAGTGATCACTGAGCAAAAATGCCGTTGCTTCAGCCACTTCCCGCGGATTTCCAAAACGCCCCATCGGGATTTTAGAAGTAAACGACGCTTTAATCTCCTCACTGAGTACATCGGTCATATCGGTCGCAATAAATCCTGGAGTTACCGTGTTATAACGGATACCACTCGATGCCGCCTCCTGAGCAAAACTTTTGGTCATCGCAATCACACCACCCTTGGATGCTGAATAGTTGGTTTGTCCCGCGTTACCGGTTTCACCGACAATCGAAGCGATATTGACCACCGCACCGAATTTTTGTTTACGCATCACTTTAAACGACTCTCGGCATCCGACGAATGCCGAAAAGAGATTCGCATTGATCACCGCCATAAAATCTTCACCCTTCATCCGCATGGCAAGAGCGTCTTTGGTAATCCCCGCATTATTTACCAAATAAGAGAGCTCTCCGTCTGCATCCACAATGGTTTTTATCGCATCCACAAATGCCGCTTCATCGGCAACATCAAATCCTATCACCGCCGCAGTTCCGCCGGAAGCTTCAATCTCCGCTTTGATCGCATCCGCCGCTACCGCGCCGCTGCGGTAATTAATCCATACTTTCAAACCATAACTCGCCAATACTTTTGCCACTTCCGCACCGATCCCTCGGCTTGAACCGGTTACCAACACGTTTTTACCTGTGAATTTCATTATTATCCTTTATATTAGAGGTGTATCCATCTCGGAGGGGATCTTAAGCCCCATGAGTTTAAGTACCGTCGGAGCCACATTGTTCAATCCACCTGGATGAACAGTTGAAACCGATTCGTCTCGGACAAAACACCACACTTTTCCGACAGTATGGTTTGTGAGAACATTTCCCGCATCGTCGCGCATCTCTTCGCAATTGCCATGATCAGAGGTGATCACTACCGCATAGCCGTTCCGATCCGCCGCATCAATGATTCGTCCCAACTGCGTATCGACCGCTTCGACTGCCTTGACCGCCGCGTCAAATACGCCGGTGTGCCCCACCATATCACCGTTGGCGAAATTAACTACCACAAACTCATACCTCTCGTCCATCGCTTTGACTACAACGTCACCCACCTCGGGAGCCGACATCTGGGGCTGCATATCGTACGTTTTAACCTGAGGACTCGGAATCAGCACACGCGTCTCGTTCTCATAAGGCTCTTCGATCCCGCCGTTGAAGAAAAAGGTGACATGTGCGTATTTTTCAGTCTCTGCCGTATGAAGTTGGCGCAATCCCGCTTTGGAGATCACCTCTGCCAATGTATTCGTCGGAGCATCTTTTGGAAATAGAACCGGATAAGGGAAATTTTTATCATACTGGGTCATGGTTACTAAATGAGTTGGCACAAATTCGCGATCAAACCCGCTGAATGATTTATCTCCGATTGCGGTAGTAAGTTCGCGCATACGGTCACTGCGGAAATTGAGCATCAATACCGCATCCCCTTCTTTGAATCCGTCGTAGCCCTCAAATGCGGTCGGGGTAATAAACTCGTCCGTTTCACCTGCGGCATAAGCGTTTTCAATATAATCGGCAACACTCTGCTCGCTTTTAGGTTCAGCGCATACGATCGCTGCCGAAGTCGGTGCGACATCCCGCCCATCGGTGATAAGATGAAGCCACACCTCTTTACCCGCTTCCGCAGCAATCTCCAAAACCCCCATAAGATGATCGATATGCGAATGAACCCCCCCATCGGAGACCAGAGAAATCAAATGGAGCCGTTTTGAGGTCTTCATCAAAGAAGCAAATACATCGTTATGTTTAAACGTCCCCTCTTCCAAAGAGAGAGAGATTTTAACTAAATCCTGATAGAGTACCCGACCACTTCCGATTGACATATGCCCCACTTCGGAATTGCCCATTTGCCCCTCGGGCAATCCCACACTCAATCCGAATGTATCGATCAACGAGTGAGGCACTTCGGCGAACAATCGATCGTAAGTCGGTTTTCTCGCGGCATGAAAAGCGTTGAAATCGCGTTTCGGGGAATAACCAATACCGTCAGTAATAACCAAAACGGTTTTTTTATTCACATTGGCTCCTTCGATTAATCAAACTTTGGGGGGATTATATTAAAATGTCACTTTTGCATTTCTTTTGAAATTTAATCACAAAGAGTTAATAGAATGTTGTATTGGCTTCACCACCTTCTTGGCATCAATCTTTTACAATACATCACCGTCCGTGCCGGTGTTGCTTTTTTTATCGGTCTGCTCTTAACCCTCTTTTTTATGCCCCGTTTTATCGCTTGGGCACAGCGCTCTGCACGAGTACAACCGATCAATGAATACGTCAGCGCTCATCAAGGCAAAGCCAAAACGCCGACAATGGGGGGGATCGTTTTTATTGCCTCGACCGTGATCGCCTCTCTTTTGACCGTCAACATCATGAACCCATTTGTTATCGGAGGACTGCTCACGCTCATTTTCTACGCTTACATCGGATTTACCGACGACTGGGGAAAAATTCGCGGCGGTCATAACCTCGCTGGTCTCTCTGCTCGTGCCAAATTACTGTTACAAATCATTTTCGGTATCGCTATCGGATTGTTTTTGATCTATGTTGCTAAACTTGAAACCGGTTTTTATGTTCCGTTTATCAAATCGAGTCTCTTTGATATGGGTTATTTTAGTGTAGCGTTTTGGGTGCTGGTGATGATTGCAACTTCCAATGCGGTCAATCTTACCGATGGGTTGGACGGTCTCGCAACCGTCCCCTCCATTTTTGCCTTGCTCTCACTCAGCGTTATTGTTTATATTGTCGGGAATGCCGCGTTATCCCATTATCTCCTGATGCCAAAAATCCCTGCTGGAGAGGTGGTCATTATCGCTGCGGCACTGATCGGCTCGTTGATCGGATTTTTGTGGTTCAACTGTCACCCCGCACAGGTCTTTATGGGAGACAGCGGTTCGCTCACCCTTGGAGCCTTTATCGCCTATATGGCAATCATTGGTAAAAGCGAAATTCTTCTCATCCTTATCGGTCTTATTTTCGTCATCGAAACCGTCTCAGTCATCTTGCAAGTCGGAAGCTACAAACTCCGTAAAAAACGGGTCTTTTTGATGGCACCGATTCACCACCATTTTGAAATGAAACAGTGGGCGGAGAACAAAATTATCGTCCGGTTTTGGATTATCTCGCTCCTTTCCAACATATTTGCACTGATTACTTTAAAGATTCGCTAATGACCAATCAACACATCGCCTGCTTCGGCTACGCCAAAACCACCCGTGCCATCGCCAAACATTTTGGTCCATGTACCTTTTTTGACGATAAAATCACCACCCCCTCAACCGATGAGGACGGAAATTTCCTCAAACCGGTCAGTGAATTCGATACCCGCCTTTTCACCCATGAAATCCCCTCTCCGGGGTTTCCACCAAACCACGAACTGATCCTCAAAGCGACCCATTTGATCAGTGAATACGATTTTTTTGCACCGCAAACCCCTTTTTCGATCTGGATCAGTGGCACCAACGGCAAAACGACCACCACCCAAATGCTCGAACACCTCTTGAGTGACCGAGGAGCGATCAGCGGCGGTAATATCGGTGTTCCTCTGGCCGATATGTCGCCCGATGCACCGATTTGGATTCTAGAGACCAGTTCGTTTAGTATGCATTATAATACAGTTGCCTCGCCTAATATTTATGCCCTCCTCCCTGTCACTCCCGATCATGTGAGCTGGCATGGCAGTATGGAGGAGTATTACAAAGCCAAACTCAAACCGCTAACTACTATGAAAGAGGGAGAAGCGATCATTTTGCCAAAAATGTTTGCGGATGCTCCGACAAACGGGTTTAAAATCATTTATGAAACCGAACACGATTTGGCAGAGTATTTCAGTATCGACACCTCTAAGATCAAATTCAAAGGGGCGTTTTTGATGGATGCCCTCATCGCAATGGGGATTGATAAAATCCTTTATGATCGAATCGATTATGGCAAAATCAACGCTTTTGTCCTCGATCCGCACCGTCAAGAGGAGTTTAGGGATACTCTGGGACGGTTATGGGTCAATGACTCCAAAGCGACCAATATCGATGCGACATTGGCCGCTTTACGCACCTATGGCGATCAGCCGATCCATCTCATTCTTGGAGGAGATGACAAGGGCGTAGATCTCGAAGAGCTGTTCACTCCTCTTAAACAATACGATGTGCGTGTTTATGCTATCGGAAGCAACGCGACTCGGCTTGAAGCACTCTGCACCCGACACGCCATCCCCTGCACCCTCTGCCACACGCTCGATGTTGCGGTCGAAGCGATCAGCCAGCTACACACGCGACACACCATCGCTATGCTCTCTCCGGCGGCGGCCAGCTTGGATCAATTCAGCTCTTACGCCCAAAGAGGCAATCTCTTTAAAGAGCTGGCACAAAGCACCCAATAACTTTTATTAGTGCTTAAGCTTAATTTTAAGCTTTCACCGCTATAATTTCGACCTACCAAAAGAGGGCTAATTAGCTCAGTCGGTAGAGCAAATGACTGAAAATCATTGTGTCCTTGGTTCGATTCCGAGATTAGCCACCACTGCCTCTTCAAACTTTCTCTCCGAGAAGATTTGAAGAGGCTTTTTTCGTTATACACCCTGCTTTATCATCGAGTTTAATACATTTTCAATACTAACTACATACTCATTCGACCCAATGACCCCATTTTGATTGCCAGCTCTTTGAAATTTTAATCATATCAACATTCACACTTAAAGAGATTTGCTTTGTGACCTTTTTAGCATAAGGGTTTTGGATGGATTGTGAAAAATTGTATTGAGCTTTCCTCCAATTTACAGAAATTTTTGACACTATC
>JACXUE010000076.1 GCA_014764075.1 Sulfuricurvum sp. | reverse complement strand
TGATGGCGCCACAACTCATCGTCACGGGTTTCAAAAACGAGATAATACTCTCCTAGCCCGTAGGGGGAGAGGGCGACAATGAGGTGAATATACCCTTTATGAAGTGCAATATTTTCTCGAAAATCGCTTTGGCTTTGGTGGAGATTGCCGACGAGGAGATCTTTGTCGTATCCATACAGTGCGGTACGGTATGCCAAATCGGTAGGGAACGTTTTGAGATCATGTCCACTCTCCAGCCAAGTTTTGAGTTTGGGGACATAGGTTTCACTTTGAAGTTGCATTGCCAAACGGTGTGACGAGAGCATTTGGGCTTTGATTGATTCGTAATAGAGGATAGCAACCAACCCTAAAATGAGGATGCTCATCACCCCATAGAGGGCAAGAAAGCTCCGTAGCGTTCGGTATTTAGCGAAATTGATACCCGAGGCGTTTGTGGCTGACAATAGCATCCTTTCCGAGGAGTTTGCGGAGGGTTTTGATGTAGGTGCGCAGACTACCGTCGCTGGGGGTTTCATCATAATCCCACAGATGCTCTATGATGACGTCGTGCGCTAAAAGCTCATTGCGGTGTTGGATAAAGAGTTTGAGGAGCTTGTGCTCTTTGAGCTGGAGGCTTTGGACAACGCCGTTGATGGTGAGGAGTTGATTGTCGACATCGTAGGTGATCCCCTCGCCGAGTGTTAGGGTGCTATTGGGGTTATGGTAAAAGTTCCGTTTTAGGATCGTTTGAATCCGCAATAAAAGCTCTTTGAGCGCGAACGGTTTGCGGATATAATCGTCCCCGCCGCTCTCAAATCCCTCTTCGACATCGCTCATGGCGTTGCGTGAGGTGATGAAAATCGCGGGGGTTGCGTTCCCTTCTTCACGGCTTGTTTTGAGGAGGGAAAAACCGTCCCCACCGGGGACATTGACATCGAGCAGCAATAGATCGAATCGCTGCTCATAAAGAGCATCTTCCGCCGATGAGGCATCGTAGACGCAGACCACCTCATACCCTTGATCTTCGAGGTATTCGCTCACACTTTCCGAGAGGTTGGGATCGTCTTCGAGCAATAAGAGTTTGGTTTTAATCATGTCAGCACAACTCCCGCTACAATAAATAGGGCAAACGTGATTAGGGCTGAAATAAGGGCATAGGGGAGTTGGGTGCGAACATGTTCGCCTACGTCACATCCGCTGGCCATCGAAGAGATGATGGTGGTGTCGGAAATGGGGGAGCAGTGATCGCCGAAAACGCCTCCTGAAATCACCGCTCCCATCGCTAGAGCGACCGGAGCATTCAGACCGACGGCAAGAGGGACGGCGATCGGGAGCATAATGCTAAACGTCCCCCAACTCGTCCCTGTTGCAAAAGCGATAATGGCTGCAAGGATAAAAATTGCCCCAGCCAAATATGCCGAGGGGAGGTAATCGCCGATAAAGCCGGCAAGATAACGCCCCACCTCCATATCCGAACTCACCCCTCCGATGGCAAAGGCAAAAAGGAGGATAAGTGCGATCGGGGTGAGCTCTTTTGCGCCTCTCAAAGCGGCATGAAAAAACTCTAGGGTATTCATAGCTCCTTGAACGCGGTAATGGATCCACATCAAGAGTAGTGTGAGGGCAAGGGAGTAAAAAATGGAACTCGATCCTGAGCCTTTGAGAAGATTCCCCTCGCCGGTGAGGAGCATAAATCCGACGACGCCACCGATCATCCAGAGTATCGGCCAAAGGAAGAGACCGAGATTTCGGCGGTTCTCTTCGATCGCTATCGTCTCATTTTGGGATAGAGAGTGGCGCATCGGACCGATGTCGATTTCGTACCAAATGACGATGAACGTGACAATGAGGGCAACGTAGGCGTAAAAATTGTACGCAATCGATTGGATTAGCCATGCGGCACTTTCGCCCGCAATCAATCCCGCAGCAATTTGCCCTCCGATTAGACCGAGGAGCAGCGCCCCCCAACCGTTGATAGCGATGATGGAGCAGACGGGTGCGGAGGTGGAGTCGCACACAAAAGCGAGTTTGGCACGAGAAATGCCGTATCGGTCGCAAAACGGTTTTCCGATTGCTCCGGCGACGAGGGAGGTGATGGAGGATTCGATAAAAATAACGATTCCGGCGATAAAGCTTGGGATGAGGGCTTGACGTTTGTTGGAGACGAGTGAGCGTTTGATGCTCAGCTCATAAACCAATGCCCCGATTCCGCCGCTACGCTCGATTAGCGTCATGACCGATCCTACCATAACCGCAAATGCAAGGGTTTTGAGTACCCATAACTCACTCAACAGTCCTCCAAGTCGTTCCGCAAAGAGGATGAGGGCGTCCAAGGGATGAAAATCGGCGATGATAAACTCACCCACAATAATCGCAATCGCTAATGCCAAAAAAACCGATCGACTCAAAAGGGCAAGTAGGATTGCGATAAGAGGGGGGAGTAAACTCAATGGACCGTATTCGATAGGGTATCCTTATAGAGTCATTTGCAGCCGCATGATTCCGACTCGATCGAATTGTTCACTGTAGTATTCGCTCCGTTTTTCGTCTACTACTTCAAAGCCTAGCTTTTTATAGATCATCTCCGTTTCAACAGAACCTATCTCAACGGAGGTTTGGACTTTGCGATACCCTTTGAGGCGTGCAGTGAGCATGCTTTTGCCGACGAGTTCTTTATACACGTCGATGCTTTTGTAGCCGTTTTTGACAAACATAAAATCGAGGACGAACGTTTTATTATCCACTTCCCCTTCGCACAAGAGATGGGCGGCAATCCTTTCGTGATAGCTCTCATCAAAACCTAACTCTTCGAGTGCTTTTGAAAAGATCTCATGGGTAGCGATACGGGGCTCATAGCCGCAGATTGTCCCTACGCTCTCTCCGTTGGCAACGGCAATGAAAAAATTGGAATAATGACAATAACTTTTGGTGGCGGTTAGGGGGAGTTTTTTGAGCAAAGTCAAAAGCTCATCAGGATCGGAGGTGTTGAACACAAGATCAAACAGCCCGATTCTTTTACCCGCACGAGAACCCTCCAAAAGTGCTCGGGCAACAATATCTATATCCGCCTCTGATGCTTTACGAATCGTTATTGCCATCCGCGCCTCACTTTGGAATTTTCAATATGCTATACTACCTAACTTTAAAATAAACTAAGAAAAAGATGATGTTGAAAATTACTCTATCGATAGCTCTAGCCTGTATGTTTCATCCTTTGTACGCACATGAGCAAATGGCGGTGGTAGTCTCTGATGAGCTCAATGCCACGACAGCCCAGATGCAGCGGTATGAGAAAACCGACCGTTGGAACAAAATAGGGGAAAAAATCCCCGTAACACTGGGAAGGAGCGGTTTGGGATACGCCGCATTTAAGCAACCGCTGAAAAATGAGGGGGATGGGAGATCGCCGGCAGGGGTGTATCCGATTACTTCCATATTCGGTTACGATCAAAACAGTAGCTACAAACTCCCGTATTGGTATGCCGATGAGAATCTCTACTGCATCGATGACGTAAACGATAGCCGTTACAATAAAATTCTCCGTATTTTTGACAAAAATAGTCTCCCGCAGAGTTATGAAGCGATGCGCCGAAGCGATGGTGTGTACCGATACGGTGCGGTAATCGGTTACAACGACAGTGCGCAGAGGGGGCGCGGTTCGTGCATATTCATCCATCTCAACCATAGTGATAAACGTCCGACATCGGGGTGTACGGCGATGGATGAGAACGCGTTAAAAACGTTTTTGGAGTGGCTGGACGGCTCCAAAAAACCCCATATTTTGCAAATACCAAAGAGTGAATGCGGGAAATATCAAAAAGAGTATAAGGGGATAGAGTGTCAATAAGTGTGAAGCAAAAAGCGCAGTTGCTGCGTGTGGGTTTCGCGCCAAGCGAAACCCAGTGTTAACGTAGCCACTTGAGATCTATTCCGGTGGCGTTTTGAATTATGGATTGACAACATCCACTTTCGGTGTTTTAGCGGTAGATGCTGGCAACATTGGATAAATGATCGTCGGTTTTTTGCCCTCTAACGCTTTGAGGAATGTTTCGATCTCTTCGGTCTCTTTGTCATTCAAATTGATACCGAGTTGGATACGACCCATCTCTTTGATTGCTTCGCTAAGGGTTGCAATTTGTCCGTTGTGGAAATAGGGAGCGGTTTCGGTGACGTTACGGAGTGTCGGTACACGTACCATACCGTTGGCATCCCCTTTGAAATCTCCCACGTTCATGTGTTTGTATTGTGCAGTGACGTTAAACGGATTCATTGTTCCGCCAAGAGCGATATCGTTGTGACACGTAGTACACCCTTTGTCGATAAAGGTTTTTAACCCTTTTTGCTCTGCTTTGGTGAGGGCATTTTGCTTTCCGTTTAGGAAATCATCATATCGTGATGGAGTCACCAGCGTACGTTCAAACACCGCAATTGTATCGGCCACTTTGGTTAAATCGATTTTGACATCTTTGCCGTATGCTTTTTGGAACGCTTTTACATACGCAGGGATCGAGTTAACAACGCCCTCTACAAACTCTTTAGAGGCTGCCATTTCAGGAGCAGCTTGTATAGGACCTTGGGCTTGGTCTTCGAGGTGCGCAGAGCGTCCATCCCAAAATTGTTGGCTGTAGAATACGGCGTTATAGACAGTTGGAGAACTCAAGTGGTGCGGGTTGGCTGTCCATTTATGCCCGATTGCCGCGCTCATGCCGTCACTTCCGCCGATGGCAAGGTTGTGACAACTGTTACAGCTGATTAAACCGCTTTTGGAGAGACGGGGATCGAAATAGAGTTTTTTTCCCAACTCAACTTTTGCTGCAGTGGTCGGATTTTTCGGATTAGAGGTGAGTTTTTCTACCGCTTTGACCGATGAGGGGATCGGTTTTAGACCCGCTTTTTTGGCTTCGTCGATGAGAGAAGCACCCATCATGCTTGAAGCGAGAAGTGCTGAAATCATCAATGTTTTCATGGGGAATCCTTGTGAAGTATGGACTTGGAATGGATAATTGTAGCGTACTTTTACTAAAAGAAAATTTTTATCCTTTACTTAGTTCTCTCATAACGGTTGTACGATTAGTATGTTCCAATCGTTTGCAAGCTACTTCAAACGCCCCTTTTTCTCCGACGACGATACATTTTTTCTTTGCCCTCGTCAATGCAGTGTAGAGGAGTTTGGTATTGAGCATGATCATGTGTGAAAAACTTATGACACATACTACCGTATCGTACTCCATCCCTTGCACCTTGTGGATGCTGAGGGCATAAGAGAGATTGAGATACTCACGTATCCCCTCATGGGGGTAGCGGACAATTACCTCTTCGGTAGGGTAATAGACAAAACACAACTCGTCGTCCTCATCGATTTTGAAAATAATCCCGCACATCCCGTTGAAGATCCGACGCTCGCTGGGTTCTGAACCGTTTTTAAACTCATCGGGGGTGTAGGAGGGGAGATTGTCGTTTTTGGTGTGGACCACTTTGTCCATCAACCGCAATTCCCCATCACGCACATTGATCTTTTTTTTAGGGTTTGGGTTGAAATACCCTTGGAGTACCGTATTGAGATTATCAACCCCCAGCAGATTCCCCCGCATTGGCGAGATCACTTGAAACGCTCCCAAATAGTTTCGGAGCTCTTTGGCGTTGAGATATCCTCGGGAGGTTGGGAGATGCTCCAGCGTCACTTCGGCGATCCGTGCGAGGATGTGTTGATTGAGGGTTTGGATACTCTCCTCAAATTCAGAGGGTGAAAGGGTTCGTTTGAGGGTGGCGCGATCGGGCAGATTGATCCCCTCAAACACAAAATCTTCATAATTGGCACTGTAATCGGGGATGATTCCGCGACGTACGTCGTTGGCGATGAGAGCGAGTGAGAGATCGTCGCGCTGACGGTAGATGCGCGTGAGCATCACGGTGGGGGCAAGATGGAGAGCAATCGCATCGCTGAGGGGATTACCTGATCCGATAGGGGGGAGTTGGGCATCATCACCGACGATGATAA
>JACXUE010000075.1 GCA_014764075.1 Sulfuricurvum sp. | reverse complement strand
CTATGAGCGTAAAGTGTGCAACATCAGTATATAATTGCGATTATATTCTAAAGAGGCTAAAAGGATGATTATCGCACGCAGTGTATTGGAACTTCAGAGTGCACTTGATCCAAGAGACGGAACGATCGGATTTGTTCCGACAATGGGGGCGCTCCATATCGGTCACCGATCTTTGATTGATGCGGCACGCAGAGAGAACGATACGGTGGTGGTCTCTATTTTCGTCAATCCGACCCAGTTTTTACCCGGAGAGGATTTGAGTAAGTATCCCCGTCGTGAAGAAGCCGATTTTAAAATTTGTGAGCTGAGCGGTGTCGATGTCCTCTTTTATCCAGACGTATCCGGTATGTACGGTGAAGATGAGGTGCGAATATGCGCTCCGGACGGTCGTGGCTATATTTTGGAGGGTGCATCCCGTCCCGGTCATTTTGACGGAGTTTTGACGGTGGTGATGAAACTGCTCAATCAGGTGCGCCCAACACGTGCCTATTTCGGCAAAAAGGATGCTCAGCAGCTTGCTCTTATCACTCAGATGGTCAAAAACTTTTTTATGGATGTGGAGATTGTCCCTATGGATACGGTGCGTGAGGGTGACGGATTGGCACTTTCAAGCCGCAACGTCTATTTGAGTCCGCAAGAGAGGGTCGAGGCATTGAAAATTTCCGCTTCCTTGAAACGAGCGACCAAACAGGTGATGCAGGGGAATTTGAGTGCAGAATCGATTCGACAAGAGATGGCGAGCATTTTAGAACCTCTCAATGTGGAGTATATCGCGATCGTGAATCGCGCTTTTGAATCGATCGATGAGGTGATTTTGGGAAACACGATCATCTTGGTTGCCGCCCGTGTCGGTACGACACGCCTTATCGATAATGTTTGGATGTAAGATGGGTAGGAGGATCGCTTTAGTTTGTGTTGTTTTCCTCCTAGCGGGATGCGTTCCGAAAGTGGGGAAAGATATCCTTATTGAACCCTCAACCAACATTCGGTTGGAGAGCTCGCCTGATGAGGTGGTATTGGGGGTGCTCGCACTATTGGGTTCGCCTGTAGGGGATGGGATGATTCGGATCGGAACCGATATTACAATAACCAATAAATGGCACAGCGATGTGAGAGTGATCGCCCTCGATTATACCTTGAATGAGGGCAATGAGGTGATTGCGCAAGGTGAGGTGATCAAAAAGGATAACATATCCTTTGTCGTCGTTTCAGGAAGCAAGCAAATTATTCCGCTTCAATTTCGTTTTGAACCGAAAAAAATCGATTCCAAGCGGGTTTTGGGGATTGTTCAATCGAAGCGAAAACTCCTCGTCAAAGGGAGGGCGGTGATCAAAGTGTGGGGAATCGAGAGGGAGTACCCCTTTGAAAAAGAGGTGACCAAGCTGGTTCAAAAAGCCCTTATGGGTGATGGATAGGGGCGATTTCCGCTCCTGCGGCTACAGCTGAGGGATCGGGTTTGAGCATTTTTTCTTCGATCATCACATCTACAATGCCCTTGAATACCGGAACGGCAGTAATGGCGGCAAAATAGACCGTTCGAGGTTCGATGACGGCGATACCGATCGTATATTTGTGGGTAGCGTCGTTGGCAAATCCGATAAAAGAGGTATGATAGCTGTTGACGTATTTCCCTTTTTTGGCGATGTGTGCCGTTCCTGTTTTTCCGCCGATCTCAAGCCCTAAAGTTTTAGCTCCGACCCCCGTCCCTTCGTTGACCGTTTTGATCAAAATCTGTTTTATCCGTTCGGCGGTTGCGGGTGAAATCACTTGTGTCGGCGTTTGAACCTGCATGGGTATCACTTTACCATTGTCGTCGTAAAGTGCTTCGGCTACCATCGGATTGATTAATTTCCCGCCGTTGTTAAAGACGTTAAAGGCCTTGACGAGCTGCATAGCGTTGACACGCATACCATAACCGTATGAGGTGATCGCTTTGTACAGATAGTTATCCAATTGAGCAGAGCTGGGAATTGATCCCCGTTTTTCATACGGTAGATCGATCCCGCTGAAATGGGTAAAACCGAACCGTTTGAGTCCTTCGGTGTATTCGACCCCGTTTAATTTTTGGGCGAGTTGGGCAATACCGATATTGGAGGAGTGAACCAGAACATCTTCGGCACTGATCATGTGAAAGGGGTGTTCATCGACAATCGTTTTACGCCCCATGGTCATCCGCCCGTTATGACCGTTGACCATATCATAGGGATTAATCAGTCCGCGATCGAGTAAGAGGGCAAAAATGATCGGTTTGATAACCGATCCGGGTTCGTAGCTATATTCGATTGCTTTAGTATTGAGTGAGGGGTAATCTTCTTGTCGAATATGGCTTGGGTCAAACCGGTTTGAGCTTGCTAAGGCAACAATTTTTCCGGTACTGGATTCCATAACGGTTGCAATGATCTCATCGGCTTGGAGCTGCTCTTTGATCCGATCGGTGACCGCTTCGACACGCGTTTGGAACGTGATGGGGATGTTGAGTTTTACCGTTAAACCGTTGATCTGTTTTTTAATATCGCTTTGTTTATTGAGGATAAGATAGCCGTTAACGTCACGGAGTGCTTTTTGGGTTTTGTTCTGCTGAGGATTGAGCTCTTCGTCGAAAAATTTCTCCAAACCTTTGATTCCATAGACGCGAGTGTACCCCTCTTCCTCCATTTTGCGCGGATACCCCAACAAAGGGGTGAGCAATTTACCGTACGGATAGGTACGTGCTTCGCCGCTCTCGATGATATTCAGCCCTTGTAAAATCCGGTCCCCATTACGGTTTTCATACTCAATAAAGACCCCTAAACGACGGAGTTCAAATGCGAGGGTTTTGAGATACATCGCCTCTTTGGGGCTGATATGATAACTGAGGGTAACGGAACCTTTTCGAGTGTGAAGGCGCTGACGTATTTCACTTGGATCGATCCCGCTGTAGATACTAAAGAGTTGTATAAAAAGTTCCTCTTTTTCGGGATCGATGTTTCGGGTGTTGACGACTGCTTTATACAGTTTTTGAGTCGTTGCGATGTAATATCCATCGGCACTGACGATTGAGCCGCGTTGTGCTTTAGCGGTATCTTCGGAATAGATCGAGGGGATGTCGCGATCGTGCAGGGCGGTGTAGAGCATCACTGCCAAAAAGATGACAAACCCGAACATCAAAACGAGAAAAAGGGCAAGTATTTTTTTGGATTTGTTGGAATGGCGCATTAGAGAGAGACTAAATCACATTTGTGTTCGGGTGATCTCTTTGTAGGCACTCAGAGCTTTATTGCGTACTTCCAGCATCAGTTTCATGCTGATTTCGGCTTTGTCGATCGCAATGGCCGCTTGGTGTAGGTCTTTGACGCTTCCGGTAGCGATATCGCTCATCGCCTTCTCCCCTTCGATTTGCATTTTGTTGACATTACCAAGAGCGCTTTTGAGCTCTTGCGCAAAATCGGTAGGGCTGTTTTCAACACTGTCGCTCCTTTTGTTGGAAAGAAGATCGGCAGTTGAGAGCCCTTTGATCGATTGAATATTAGCCATGAAAATTATCCCTTAAAAATTATGCTTGCATCATGGAGATGGCACTCGATGCCATCCCTTTGGCACTTTCAAATGCCGCTACGTTTGCTTGGTAGGATCGAGTCGCTTCGACTAAATCGGCCATTTCGATCACCGGATTAATATTCGGGTAGGCAACATAGCCGTTGGCATCGGCATCGGGGTGTGAGGGCTCGTATTTCATTTTTGGTGCCGTATCGTCACGGGTGATTTTATCAACCACAACGGTACTGATCGCCGGATGAGGTTTGAGCCCTACAAGCCCCTCTTTGAGTGGATCGCTGTATCCTAATGCCGAGGTGTTTTCTTGTAATGCCTGATTGAAAACACTATTAAAATCGATCGCTTTGAAGATGACCTCTTGTCGGCGGTATGGACCCCCTTCGTTGGTTCGAGTCGTCTGGGCATTGGCAATGTTGGAACTGATGGTATTAACCCGTACCCGTTGAGCCGAGAGACCGTATCCGCTGATATCAAAACTGTTTAAAAAAGCCATTGTCACTCCTTGGCGTTACGATGTTTTTGCGGATGCATCAATAACGCTTTTGTAGATTCCCATCCCTTTTTTCTTGGCGGCGATAATGGCGTTGTACATCATCGAATTTTTCGACATTTCGGTGGTTTCGACATCCAAATCGACGCTGTTTCCGTCATTTCTAGCCATGTGTCCGTCTCGAAAAAACATGGTCGGTTTCAAATCGCTTGGGACTGATGAAGCGTCTATATGCATCGCGTTTGTTTTTGCCATTGGGAGGGTTTGGGATTTGTTATTGAAAATTTTGGCACTTTTTTGTGCCAATGTCTCTTCAAATCGGATATCTTTGGGGCGATAAAAAGGGGTGTCAGCATTGGCGATGTTTCCGGCGATCATATCTTGGCGCGCGGCACGGTAGTTGAGCGCTTCGTTCATCAGATCGTGCACTTTGGAAATACTCAAACCCATTTCAAACCCCTTTCGTTTTGATTTGTATTGACAGCTAAAGCAAAAAACATTCCATACTTCTTTTATCGAACTCTTGCCTAAAGCTCGATATACTATGAGAAATTATACAGTATAAGTTCACAAATGGCTGATAAAAAATTATTTCTTTTGACCACGGCGTTGATTACGATAGGGATTATATGTTCCTATACCCTCTCTGCCTACACGGTTATATTGCTTGAATACAACAATTTTCACTTCGTTGTTCGTGAATTGATTGTGGGGATCGTTTCGATTCTCTCGATGTGGTTTCTTGCGCAGCTCGATCCCGATGTATGGCTTCACCGACTTGGGTTAGCCCTCTTTTTCGGAGGAATAGCGCTCATGGTGATTATGCCTTTTTTGCCCTCATCATTGGTGAATGAAGTAGGGGGGGCGAAACGGTGGATTAAACTCTTTGGGCTTTCACTGGCTCCGGTGGAGTTTTTCAAAGTGGGATTCGTCTATTTTTTGGCATGGAGTTTCTCTCGAAAACTGGGTCATCATGCCAATATGGGGATTGCCGAAGAGTTTAAGCGGGTACTTCCGTATACGGCAATTTTTGTGTTGGTGATGTTTTTGATCGCCGTACTCCAAAACGATTTGGGGCAAGTTGTCGTTTTGGCCTTGACATTGGCGTTTATGCTCTTTTTTGCGGGGAGCAGTTTTCGATTTTTCATAACCTTGATACTGGGCTCAGTCGGTGTATTTATCCTTTTGATTGTGACATCGGAGCATCGGATAAACCGTATCCTATCATGGTGGGGATCGGCACAAAGTACTATTCTCGCGTTTTTCCCTGAGTCGATCGCACAACATTTGCGAATCGAGAATCAAGAAGAGGCGTATCAAATCGGACACTCGCTCAACGCGATCCATAACGGAGGGATTTTTGGAGTGGGGCTTGGGGGTGGAACCTTTAAGCTCGGGTTTTTGAGTGAAGTGCATACCGACTTTGTCTTGGCGGGAATTGCCGAAGAGTTCGGATTTGTGGGGGTCTTTTTTGTCACCTTTTTGTTTATTGCCCTTTTGCACCGCCTCTTTAAAATCGCCAATCGCTCCCATAACGATACCGCCTATCTGTTCAGTTTGGGGGTCGGATTGCTGATTACGTTCGCGTTTATGGTCAATGCGTATGGGATCAGCGGGCTTACGCCCATCAAAGGGATCTCCGTTCCGTTTTTGAGCTACGGGGGATCGGCAATGCTCGCCTCATCCGTAGGGATCGGGATGGTGTTGATGCTTTCCAAAAAAATAGTCTACAAATCCGGAGATAAACGATGATAAATACACACAAGTGTGCGTGGGCACTCTGCCGAAGAGAACACAGCGTTAGCGTAGTCATCGGGATGTATTCCGATGGCGTTTGGACAATTAAATGAATTTGGTATTTACCGGTGGTGGTACAGGGGGACATTTGGTTATTGCCCTGTCGTTGGCGGAAGCGGCGAAACAGCGAGGGCATCGGGTGATGTTTATCGGTTCGCAATCGGGACAGGATCGACAGTGGTTTGGTGAGAGTTCCCTTTTTGAACAGACCCATTTTCTCGATACGACCGGAGTGGTCAATAAAAAGGGGTTGGGGAAAATCGGTGCGTTGTGGAAAATCCTCAAAGCGGTTGT
>JACXUE010000074.1 GCA_014764075.1 Sulfuricurvum sp. | reverse complement strand
AGTTGTTTTGTAATCAAAATCGCCACTTACACTCGGTGCATAATAATCGACCTCAGCTCCAAATCCTAAAATAGTCGCCGCAGAAGCACTCGCAGAGATCAAACACAAGGTTAAAAGAGCTAATCGAAACATATCAAAATCCTTTTGCAAAATTATACCCAATTTTGTATCAATACTTTGGATACAATATCATTAACTGATGTTAAACACTTTACGCTCAAAGCCCGCGAAGTGACAGAGACAGCCTTGCCGATGCTAACGCATATCGGCTCGGTTCCAAAGCTAAAAAAGCCAAGCAGTTGGCTTTTTTAACGCTTTTCACCCATACAAACCCCTAAAGCTTGCCATATCTTTTGGATATGGCTGAAAACTGCCCATATTGCCCTTGATTTCATCAAGTGCGTAAGGGCAGTCATTAAAAACGATAGGAAATCAATGAGACTGTGCGGAATAGATGAAGCGGGACGGGGACCACTGGCAGGGCCACTCACTATTGCTGGGGTTATTTTGAACCGCCCGATAGAGGGGCTAAACGACTCCAAAAAACTCACCGAGAAAAAAAGGGAAGCTCTCTATGATCTCATCTGTGAATATTCAACCTACCACATCGCACACTTTAGCCCATCACAAATCGATAATCTTGGTCTCTCGGTCTGTTTGGCGACAGGGCTGCGTGAGATTATGAGCGCATTGGGAGAGGCCGACTATCTCTATGATGGTAACTCCACATTCGGTGTGAGCGGATTACGGACGATGGTCAAAGCTGATGCGACGATTCCGGAGGTCAGCGCCGCCTCGATTTTAGCCAAAGTGACACGGGATCGTGAAATGGTTGAACTCGCACCAAAATATCCCGCATACGGGTTTGAGCGACACAAGGGGTATGCAAGTGCCTCTCATATTGAGGCGATACGGCAATACGGATATTGTGAAATTCACCGTAAAAGCTTTCAATTAAAACAATTACAGCCGACTCTGTTTTAGAACACTGTCGCTATAATTCAAGCAAAAAGAGATTTACCGATGATTTCCCTCCCCCACATAGAAGCGGCACTTTCCGCCGTCGATGCCGAAATAAAAGCACTCCTTTATAACCAATCACTCTCTCTAACCCAAAAAGATGAGAAAATGTTGCCGCTGTTACGGGAAAGTAAAGTTCTTAAACAGAGCTAAAAAAGCCAAGCAGTTGGCTTTTTTAACGCTTTTCACCCATACAACCCCCTAAAGCTTGCCATATCTTTCGGATATGGGAGAAAACTGCCCTTTTAGCCCTCGATTTTATCGAGTGCGTAAGGGCAGTTATAAAATTACGGAACGGTAACTTAAAGACACAAGGCAGAGTCTATTTTTCAACACCTTAACAGGGCTTAGGGTAGATAATCGCTTTCAAAAAGGGGATGATTATAATGGAAAAAGCACTTTTGGGGGGCGGATGTTTTTGGTGCATAGAAGCGGTATACAACCGTGTCAAAGGGGTGCAGAGTGCTATCAGCGGATATGCGGGTGGAGTGCAGAAAAATCCCTCTTATGAGCAAGTATGCAGCGGTGCAACCGGACATGCAGAAGTTGTAGAGATCACCTATGATCCCTTGATTATAACCTATGAAGAGATTTTGGAGATTTTTTGGGCAATACACAATCCGACAACGCTCAATCAGCAGGGTGCCGATCGGGGAACACAGTACCGATCGGTGATTTATTATTATAGTAAAGCACAAAAAGAGAAAGCCCTTGAATCGATTGCAAAGGCTCAACAACAATGGAGCGATCCGATTGTCACCGAACTCTTACCTGTTCCGGAGTTTTTTGCAGCGGAAACGTACCATCAAAATTATTACAATGAACATCCGACTCAAGGGTATTGCTATGCGGTGATTGCTCCGAAGATCGAAAAGTTCATGATGAAATTTAAAGAGAAAGTCAAAGAATAAAGAGATTTCCCCGAGAAGAAAAAAGTACTTTTTTCATTAGATAGGTGTCTCCTTAAGACATTTTATATGGGCAAATAGTAACACATAATAGTGTTTGAAATGTTGTACTCCAAAAGTTGGCTCATTTTTTTATACTCTTAGTGATTTTGATTCATTTTATGATAGAGTATACGAATTAGATGAAACAGGGGGGGTCGTATGGCACATATGTATCAGTTGGCGATTGTCGGTGCAGGACCTGCTGGGATAGCAACGGCGATTGAGAGTTATGCTTTAGGAATGCGGAATATTGTTCTTCTCGAAAAAGATGAAAATCACAACGCTACGATTCGAAAATTTTACAAAGACAATAAACGGGTCGACAAAGATTGGAAAGGGCAAAAAGTTGAATTGGACGGGACTATCTATTTTATGGACGGAACCAAAGAATCGACGCTGGATTTTTTCGATCAACTGCTCGATCATGAGTCTCTAGAACTTCGCACTCATGCTGAGGTTCAAAAAATTGTAAAACGAGAGAACGGTTTTGAAGTCTTTATTGCCGGAGGGAGTATCTTGGCGCAATACGTCGTGGTAACTATCGGTCGTATGGGAAAACCCAATAAACCCGATTATAAAATTCCCTTTTCGATCAAAAATCAAGTTCATTATACGCTGGATGGATGTTCTCAGGGCGAAAAGGTGATGGTGGTCGGCGGAGGCGATTCGGCGATTGAGTATGCGGTAGAGTTATGCGATCGTAACGACGTGACCATTTGTTATCGACGCGGAACGTTTCGGCGTGCCAATCCGACGAATCAGCGAGATATCGAGGAATCAATATCGAAAGGATTGATCCGACCGCTCTTAAATACTGAAATTACAGAGCTAGAAAGTGAAAGCGGTAAGGTAAAAGTGATTTTTAGCGATGGGAGTACAGAGTTGTTTGATCGATTGGTTTATGCGATCGGTGGGACAACGCCGAGCGGATTCTTGCAAAACAGCGGTATACGTGAAGAGGATGGAAAGCCTGTTCATGATGAAAATTATCAAACCAATATTCCGGGGCTTTTTGTGGCGGGAGATATCACCCAAGAATCGGGAGGATCAATCGCTTTAGGGCTCAATCACGGTTTTGCGATTGCCAATTATATTATTGGTCTTTCAAAATAGGTTCACTTTGATGGCTTAATTCTCCATCAGCAGTGAACAGAGTAAGCTTAATGGTTGTATGGAGATACTCGGACGTGATGAGAGGGTCGAAATTTTCATCCTGAAAGGCGGCAATTTTAGCGTTATGGATAATATCTTCGAGAAGTGAACGTTCAGGAGCCTCGCTTTGAGCATTGCCGCGTACTTTGTTATCCAGATAAAGAGTGATTTGCGTTGCCATAGGCTGAGAGAGGATAGGATAATTTTCAAGTAAGTTGCTGCGATTAATCGAATTTTGCCCTTGGAGTACCTCTTCGATGGAGGCTCTGGCGATGGTTAACAATACCGATTGCGACATTCGTTTAGCCCCTTTTCACCTCGGTTTATGGTGGTATTATAACTTACTTATCCTCGGGTGACGTAGCGATTTCAAATCCGAGTTCTTTGAGCATCATCAGATCACTGTGAGCTTCTCGTCCCGCAGTGGTGAGATAGTTTCCGATCACGATACTGTTTGCCCCTGCCTCAAAAATCTCATGTTGGCGATCTTTGAACGTGATTTCCCGTCCACCGGCGATCATAATCCGGTCGCTCTTGTCTAAAATTTTCCGTGATAATGTGATGAGATTAAGAGATTCATCGATCGATAAAGGATTCGGGTTTAGGGGTAGTGCCGGATTGTGGTGATAAAAGTTCAGCGGTACGGAGATTGGATTAAGCTCTTTGAGCGAATGGAGCATACTGAGACGGTCTTCGTGTCTCTCTCCCATCCCGAAAATGCCTCCGCTGATCAGCTTGAGACCGGAACGGTTCACGTTTTCGCACGTCTCATAGCGTTCATCCCATGAATGGGTAGTGCAAATTTCAGGATAGAATTCACGGCTCGTTTCCAGATTATGGTTATATGCGGCAATGCCTGAGTGCTTGAGTTCGTGAAGTTGTTCTATGGTTGCGGTTCCGTTACAGGCGATAAGGCGTAGACGAGGAGCCTCTTTTTTAACTTCGCGTGCTACAGTACAAACAAATTCCAATGTTTTATCATCCAACCCTTTTTGAGCCGTGACGAGGCAGAATCCAAGCGCCCCGAGCGATTCCATGGTGCGTGCTTCATTGAGAATCGCATCGATCGGTTTTCGTTTGTAACGTTCAATGTCGGCTTTGTATTTGACGCTTTGGGAGCAAAATTTGCAGTCTTCATTGCACGTTCCGCTGTTAATGTTACAGATGGAACATAGAAATATTTTTTTGGGCATATTCAGGATCTTTCAAAAGTATAGTGACGTTTATCGAAGCTATCTCTTCCTATGGCACGGGAATAATGGGTGACGATCAAAGAGGTATCGGTAATTTCGAGCATTGCACAACTGGAAAACGGTTTGTCTCGAGCGCATGCTTCTCCCGGATTGATAAAAAGGGTACGATTTTTAAAATCGCACTCAAAGACATGGGTGTGTCCGAAAATGACCACTTCGGCATCACCGTTCATATAAAAGGGGAGATGCATGAGTTTGAAATTGATTCCGCCGAGTTTAAAATAGTGCGGCTCTTGAACGAGATTGTAGTGCGTATGATATTGAACCAGTCCGGCATCGTTATTCCCATATACGGCAATATACCGTAGCCCACTGTTTTTAAGCTGTAACAACATTTCAGGCTTGACGATATCACCCGCATGTATCAAGAATTCAGCACCTTCAGCCTTGAGATGGTCGATGATCCGTTGAGATCGCCCCTCTTTTTTATGGGTATCGGAGAGTAACCCGATTTTCACGCAATTTCCTCTTCTCGCGGTGTGCGGTCTTTACATTTGAGACACTCGTAGATCTCTTTACCGCGGAAGGTACGCGCTGCTAAAGGACCACCGCACCCCTCAACGCCACATATTTTATCACTGGGTTCAAACTTAGAGATGAATTTACATGTAGGGTAGTTCTCGCATCCCCAAAACGCCCCTCGACGCGATTGACGCCATAGCAGTTTCCCGCCACATTCAGGACACGGGACTTTGGAGAATTTGGTCTCTTGGCTAATGGTTTTGGTGTTTTTGCATTTCGGATAAGCGCTACATGCCAAGAATTTTCCGTTACGGCCATTTTTGACCACCATTGCGCTACCGCATTTTTCACACACCTCTTCGCTCACTTCATCAGGAGTTGCAGGATTCTCTTTTTGGTTCTCTTCGGTTTGCTCGGTATATTTGCATTTCGGAAACCCGCTGCACGCGATAAACTCCCCGAAACGTCCGGAGCGGAGCAACAGTTCACTGCCACACTTCGGACAGTTTCGCCCGAGAGGTTTCGCCATTTTGAGGCTGGCAATCGCACGTTTGCCCGCTTCAATCTTTTCAATAAACGGATAGTAGAAATCGAGGAGGATTTTATGCCACGATTTACCGCTCTCGCTAATCTCGTCGAGTGTCTCTTCCATATTGGCGGTAAAGCCGACATCGACGATCTCGTTAAAATGGTTCTCCAACATCTCGGTGACGGTAAAGGCGATTTCGGTCGGAATGATCGCTCGCTTTTCGATATCGATATAGTTGCGAGACTGCAATGTACTGATTGTCGGGGCATAGGTCGATGGGCGACCGATCCCCTCGTTTTCGAGTTTTTTGATCAGACTCGCTTCAGAGTATCGAGACGGCGGTTCAGTAAAATGTTGTCCAGCAGAAATACTCTGAATTTCTATGTTATCTCCCGTGTGGAGTGTTGGGAGAAGTTTATCTTTATCATCGCTTCCCGCGACACGGTAAAATCCGTCAAAGAGGAGCTTGCGCCCCGTTGCCCGAAATTCGGCTTTGGGCGATGCAAAAGTGATACTTTGTTGCTCAAAACGGGCATCGTTCATTTGACACGCGATAAAGCGATTGTAGATCAGACGGTAGAGCTTAATCTCATCGGGTTTGAGATAGGTCGCCGCCACCTCAGGGGTAAAAGAGAGCATCGTTGGGCGGATCGCTTCGTGCGCTTCTTGCGCCCCTTTAGCTTTTTTGACGTAGACTTTCGGTTTTTCTGGGAGATACACCTTGCCGTAACGGTTTAGGATGTGTTCGCGTGCCGCTTCGACCGCTTCTGCCGCAAGGTTGAGCGAGTCGGTACGCATATAGGTGATTACCCCGCTCGTCCCATCAGGTGTTTTGACCCCCTCGTAGAGTGCTTGGGCGACCATCATCGTTTTCTTCGGAGAAAATCCGAGTTGAGAGGAAGCGGTTTGCTGAAGTGTCGAGGTCATAAACGGCGGAGGTGTAGAGCTTTTACGCTCTTTTGTCTCGATTTCGCTGACCTTGAAATTTTCCCTTTTCAGTGCCGCTACGATACGTTTGGCTTGATCGCTCGTTTTGATTGTAAGTTTCTCGATTTTTTCGTTTTCAAAACTCACCAATGTCGCTTCGATATCTTTTTTGAACAGCGTATCGATGCTCCAATACTCTTCGGGTATAAACGCGCGGATCTCCCGTTCACGATCAACGACGATTTTGAGGGTTGAGGACTGAACGCGTCCCGCCGATAACCCTTTTTGAATCTTATTGGCGAGAAGCGGAGAGAGTTTATACCCTACGATGCGGTCTAACAAACGGCGTGCTTGCTGCGCATTGACTCGATCCATATCGATGGTACGCGGCGTCTCTAACGCATGGATGATCGCATTTTTCGTAATCTCATGAAATACGATACGGGGAAGTGTTGCGGGGTCTTTATCGATCGCATGGGCAATATGCCATCCGATTGCTTCTCCTTCGCGGTCTTCGTCGGTCGCAATATAGATTTCATCGCTTTTTTTGGCAAGCTCTTGGATCTGCTTGACGGTTGCGGTGCTGTCTTCACTAATTCGGTATTCGGCAATGATTTTTTCATTGTCAATTTTGATACCGAAACGATTTTTAGGAAGATCGCGAATATGCCCTTTGGAAGCGATCACTTCGTAATCTTTGGAGAGGAAGTTTTTGATGGTCTTGGCTTTGGCCGGAGACTCGACGATGATGAGTTTCAAAAAGTGAATCCTAAACTATTTATTTTAAACGCCAAATGAGCAAAGCTCTTTTGGCTACGTTAATACTGGGTTCTCTTCGACAAAGTGCCCACGCACGCTTGCGTACATAGCTTTGTCATCGAGAACTCTTACATTATATATATCATGGGTTTTCGAATTAACACTAACATTGCTGCTATGAATGCGCACACAATGGCAAATGTAAACAATCGTAATTTAGACAGTTCACTTTCTAAATTATCTTCAGGTCTGCGTATCAATACTGCTGCAGATGATGCATCTGGGATGGCGATTGCCGATTCTCTTCGTTCACAAGCTTCAGCACTCGGACAAGCGATTGCCAATGCGAATGACGGGATTGGTATGATCCAAACTGCTGATAAGGCGATGGATGAGCAAATTAAAATTTTGGATACCATCAAAGTTAAAGCGACTCAAGCAGCACAAGACGGTCAAACGACGGAGACGCGTCGAGCGTTGCAAGCAGACATTGTAAGACTTACGGAAGAGCTTGATAATATCGCAGGTACTACCTCATTCAACGGTAAACAACTTTTGTCAGGTCAATTTAGCAATGCAACATTCCAAATTGGTGCTTATTCTAATCAAACAGTATCAGCAACAATTGGTGCAACGAGTTCAGATAAAATTGGACATACCCGTTTTGAGACATATGAAGATATTGGAACAGGTTCAGTTACCCTTACTTTTAGTGGTGTGAACGGGGATGCTAACAAGACGATTACGCTTGAAGCGGTAACAATGGGAAGCGGAGCAGGTGAAGGTCTTGGTGTATTGGCTGAGACAATCAATAAAAATAGTAATGCATTGGGTGTACGTGCATCGTACAAAGCATCCGAAACTGGTTCAAATACTGTAACTGCATCAGCGTCAGTTTCGTTTACTCTTAATGGTGTTACAATCGTTGCAAGCAACGTTCAAGCAAACGATAAGAGCGGTGCGTTGGTGCAGGCGATTAATGCTGAAAAAGAGACAACCGGTGTTACTGCAGCTGTTGATGCACGTGGACGGTTGGCATTGACAACGTCAGATGGTCGTATGATTAGTGTGTCTGGTTTGGATGGAGTTGGTCATATTGCGAGCGGTAATTATTCAGGTGCATTGACATTGACCAAAGTTGGTGGAGTCGATGTGCGTGTCAGTGGTTTGACCGCAGGGACAACAACGGAAGAGACGATTAGTCTTCGCAATACATTGGATGGATTTACTGCATCTGAGGCGAAAGCGATTGGAGCCTTCTCTGATGGTAATGCATATGGCTATGGTCAAACTCTTGGAGCTGGAGTTACAACGATGGCAGGTGCGATGGCGATGATGGATATTGCTGATACTGCAATCAAGCAACTCGATATGATTTTGCGGCAGAATCGGCGAACTTCTCTAAATACAACATTCTTGCTCAGTCTGGCTCTTATGCTATGTCTCAAGCCAATGCAGTTCAACAGAACGTCGTTAAGTTGCTTCAGTAACTAGGACATTTCTATAACATAATACACATATAGCTCGTGTATTATGTTGCTCTCTAAAGGTAATTAGGCAAGATTTCTTCCAAATTATTTTCTAGGATAAAATTTTCCATGACCCATCTGCGAAGATTTTCCCCCTCTTCTCGTAATGCTTGACGATCGGATAGTTTTTTCTTTATTGCTTTCAGCCATGCTTTGTTATTGTTTTTAACAATAGTAACGGGTGCGTTGCGGTAAGGATAAGCATCTGAGCAGATGATTGGCCATCCCATAATCCCTAATTCTAAGAGTCGTAAATTGCTTTTGGCCTCATTAAAAGGGTTAAGTTCGAGCGGGACGAGTGCTAAATCTAGCCCTAATTCGGCAAGTTTAGATGGGTATTCATCCAGTGAAACGGCGGGGTGGAATTCATGGACGTACTCTTTTGCACCTTCGGGTAGCATACCCATAAAGACCCAGTGAACATCATCTTTAAGCGTTTTAACTATATGTTCAATAACTTTGAGGTCTCCAGCATGAAAAGGACTGCCAGCCCATCCGACTCTGGGCTTAGGAGAATTGAAACGTTTTGGGGTTATGTTTCCCCAGCGAGTCAGTGAAAGATAGTTTTTGACAACTCTTATATCATCAATAAGATAACTATATGTTCGTTTCAACGGCTCGGTTGACACTACCATTCGATCACATGATTTTAACGCTGTAGCCAGCCGATCTTTGATATTGGCATATTGACGATTGTACGCTGCGTTGTCTTTGGGAATGTTGGTAAGTAGATCATCGATTTCAAAGATGATATGGCCATTAAAATAGGGTTGTATTGTTTCTAAAAACTGGAGTTGATGATCATGTAGCGGTGTTTGTGCAATGATTGTATCAGGGCGGTGACGATTGATTAAAAATGGATAACCATAATAGTTCCATCCGATGTGCACCTGTGCCAACCCAGCTTTGTCCAATCCATTCATTGGAGAGATAAGGCGGTATTCCCCTCCTCCGTCATAGCCTCTTGGAATCGCCCAAATCCGTGGGGTGGATGAGGTGAGTAAACTCCAATGGGGAAGATCATCGATATTTATTTGAATATCTGTAGATGACATATCAAGATTACGGTTGTAGCAAGGATCGTGTTCGAGGCGAGAGTTCCACAATCGGATAAACGCCTCTTGATCTTGGATGAAACGGGTGTTTTTGGTTTCAATCAGTGTTGAATCAACATCCGATTTGAAACTCACTGACTCATGATGAGTCAGGGTTGCATAAGGGGTCCAAACGATTTTAAACCCTTTGTCGATTACCTTGAGACATAGGTCGATATCGCTGTAGTGGTTAAGATAGTCGGTCGCATTAAAACCTGATACTGCATCAAAAACTGAGCGTTTGATCATGAGCGCCGCACCGGTAACCGCACTGTAGTTTTGTTCGATTTGCAGACGATTCATATAACCCGTTTCATGTGTGTTGAGATAACCAAAAATATTTCCGGCAGGTCCTCTCATCCCAAGGACGACACCGGCATGTTGAATGCTTCCATCGCTAAAAAGCAGTCGTGGACCTACGATTCCAACTTCATTTCGACAGATATGCGATACCATCACATCAAGCCAATTTTCATGAAGAACTTCTGTATCATTATTTAAAAAGAGAAATACTTCTCCGGTAGCGGCTTTGACACCGAGATTATTAGCTTTTGAGTAGTTGAATGACTCGTGATAGGGGATTATCTGTATATTAGATGATCTGGTATGCCGTAAATCGTCCAAATAGGCGATAGCATCAATCTCATCCGAAGCATTATCGACAATGATTATTTCATAATTATTGTAGTTGGTTTTGGCAAGGATGGAGTCGATACATCGGCGTAAATAGTCAATTTTGTTTTTGGTTGGGATAATGATTGAGATTTTTGGTGTTTGATCGTGCAGATATAGTATTCTTGTCGTGCCAGATACACTGCCCGATATAACTTGAGCCGTTATGCTGGCCTCTTGAAGATGTAGCATCAGCGAAAGGCGATGGGAAATATCATGGAGTTGTTTTTCTTCGGGGGATAACAGGCGGATACGTTTATGCCAAAGTAGATCATCGATATGGATAATTTCGGCTTTGGCATTAACGGCGCGCAAGAGAAGATCGTAGTGCTCAGCATATGGGTATCGACCGTTTACCCCTCCGATGCGTGAGAGCAACGTTTTTCGAACGGCGAACGTTCCATCGATATAATCGTATGCGCGCAACATGTCGAGATTCAAATCAGGTTTGAATTGAGGTTCGCTGAGGAGATTGTCAGTGGAAACCAAGCCATGGTCGCAATAGATGAGTTCGGCGTTTGAATGCGTATTGGCAACATGGATAAATGAGGCAAACGCCTGTGGTTCAAATAAATCGGCTTTATCGGTAATGATGATCCATTCAGAGGTATCTGTTTCAAGATTATTTTGGATACATTCGTAAGGGTTTTGATCGGTGCAAATCCAACGAAGCTGTTCATGGGTCTCAAAGATTGGATTGGGTGATGGAAATGTGGATATGAGTGTGAGTTTCCATGCTGGATAGAGTTGATTGGCCAAGGTGTCGATAGTGTAGTTTAAAAGCCCTATGGTTTCTTCATCCGCAATGATGTAGAGGCTAATAGAGGGGAGGTGTGTCCATTTTTCGGCTTCTCTTGCCCATACTGGAATGTCTTCAGGGCGGAAACGGCGGTTGTTTAGCCATGCTGGGTAACGTTCGAGTGAATTGATCTGATATTTACTCCAGCGCATCCCATTTAAAACGGTTGCTTCTATTGGAATTGATTCTATTGTAGGGAGATTGTTCAACAAGTTTCGCCATTTTTTAGCTGAATGCTGTGCAGAGAGGGTTGTGATCGCTTTTGTAAAAGCTTGGTTTGCAATAGTCACTCTAAGCTCTTCGGAAGAGAGTAGTGTTTCAACTGCATTCATCCATTGATCGAGAGCATCTTCGCATAAAAACCCGTTGATATTGTGGTCTATAAACGACGTGAAAGGTTCGGTATGTGAACAGACCACAGGAATGGTTGAAAGAGAAAAATCGAGTGCTCTACCGATAGATTTTCCTTGACTATAGGGATCTTTTCGATTCGGCATTAACGCAATATCGATGTGTTGAGCGCGTAAAAAATGGATCCACTCAGCATAATTTGGGATTTTTAGGTTCACCACTTCATAATTGCGAAACGGCATCAGTTTGTATGTTTCGACGTTTAGACCGAAAACTCTGATATGAACGGTATCTCCGTAGCGTTTTTGAAGTCGTTCTAAAAAGGGTTTGATAAATGACAATGCTTCAAGATCATTTTCATCTCCGAAAAAAGCGATAACCGGTTTATCATCTTCACGTGGAGCTTTTGCAATTGGGAGTTGCCAAAGATGCAGATTGACACCCGCTTCGATTGAAGTAACATTGGAATAGTTGGAGAGCAATGATGCGCTGTAAGCTGAGCCGGTAACACATATGTCGGAGTGCTCAATCATTGAGATGATACGGGGATTTAGTGCACGGTAGTATGGATAAAGGGTGTGTTTGATCGGAAGCTCCAGCAAATAGTCATCCATATAATATACGATCTGTTTGCCAAGTGTACGAAGTTTGAAAATCGTTTCGTTAAACAGCGCCCCTCGGTTATGAACCAGAATAATTTTGCATTGCTCTATTACATTGTAGTCGATAGAATACTCTGATCCATCATGTTTCCATACAGATTGCAAACGAAATTCATCAAGATAGGAAAAGGTATCGTGCAGAGTCTCTTCGCGGTGCTCTCCAGTTGTCTTTTTGAACGGATGGTTCAGATAGCCGATCGGAACAGCTGGGTTTTCCAAT
>JACXUE010000239.1 GCA_014764075.1 Sulfuricurvum sp. | reverse complement strand
GTACGCATCGAGTTTAACTGCAGCAGTTTGTCCTACTTTAACAAATGAGATATCAGAGGGTGCCATTTTTGCTTCGACGATGAGTTGATCGCCCGATGGGACTAGTTCGAGGATGAGATCTCCGGGACGGACACGAGCCCCTTGAGTTGTTAAGACAATGTTTTTAACGATAGCATCCATCGGAGAGATGATGGTGGTTCGCTCCAGTGTGACCCTTCGGTCTGCTAACTCTTGTTCTTTAGTGGAGAGTTCCTCTTCGGCTTTGGTCATTTCGGTTTGTGAATCTTGGAAATATTTATTCCGTTTGTTGGAGATTCGCCCTTTAAGATCGGCGATTTGTCGTTTGAGCCGGATTATTTCGGTAGCCCCTATATCTCCGCTCGCCAAAAGAGGGAGATTGAGGTTGAGTTCTTCTTGTGCTAATTTCAAAGACTCGTTTAGGGCGGAGATTTCATCATTGAGTGCCTGCTGACGGCGGTGAAAGAGGGCGGTTTGATTTTGGATAAATTCGGGATATTGTTGAGCTAGGGGGGTAAAATGGAGAGGCTTATGGTAAACCTCAGCACGCAATCGTGTCAAAGTTGCCTGAAGCGCGGCAACTTTTGCCCGACTGTCGTCAAAAGAGGCTTGGGCTTGCGATTGCTCTAAGATCGCCAATGTCTCCCCTTTTTTGACGTTTGATCCTTCGTTCACTAGTATTTTTTCAATAACGCCATCGTTTGCCGATTGGATTTGTTGGGTCTTGGCTGAAGCGATTACTTGTCCTTGCGCGTGGGAGATTTGATCGATTCGAGCGTACGATGACCAGATAAAAAAGGGGATAATGACAATCAAAAGAGAACCGATTACAACCCAAATTGGGTTAAGTCGGGTAGTATAGGGGAGCGAGGCGCGCTTCATACGTTTCCTTTGGGTTGAGCTTGGGAACGTCCACTGAGTTGTTGGAGAACGGCATCGCGCGGACCATCCATAGCGATCCCTTGTGGTGTCATCACGATGATACGGTTGACCAATCCGAGGAGCGGAGCTTTGTGGGTGACCACAATGAGTGTTTGATCGGGTCTGAGACGTTGATGGAGTAGTTGCATAATCCGTTTTTCACTTCCATCATCCATACTGGCGGTAGGTTCATCCAAAAGCCATATTTTTGGTGAACGAAGCACGAGCCGTGTGAGGGCG
>JACXUE010000073.1 GCA_014764075.1 Sulfuricurvum sp. | reverse complement strand
GCCAGCACAGAGTCGAAATTCGATCCAAAGCGGCGTCAAAACACCCCATGCCACTCGACTGTTTGCATGGTGATTATTTGAAAATATCGTAGAGTTTATTGGCACCTTTCATTTGGCGACGTAATTCGGCATAATTTTGGCTTTTCAATGCCTCTTTGAGTGTTTTGAGTTCAATTTCGAAGAGTTCAACAGCATCAAGAACATTTTGGCGGTTTTGGCGAAAGATATCTTCCCACATTGCTGGCGAACTTTTTGCCAATCGGCTCATCGATCTAAACCCCCCTGCGGCGAGAGTGAGGATGTTCTCTTTCTCCTCTTGGGCGAGAACGGTGTTGGCTAAGGCGTAGGAGATGATGTGGGGCATATGGCTGATAAAAGCGGCATGACGGTCGTGCTGCGCTGCTCCCATACGGCGTATCTGCATTCCGATCGCCTGAAAGATACGGAGTGCAATATCGCGTTGGGTATGGCCGCTGTGTTCCAGATCGCAAAGCACGACCACTTTTTCGGCATAGAGACCCTCTAAAGCGGCCGAGGGACCAAAATGCTCCGTCCCCGTCATCGGATGAGCGGCTACAACGTTAGGGCGGATAGATGGAGGGATTGCATCGACGATGAGGGCTTTGGTAGAGCCCAAATCGATGAGGGTTTTATCGCTCCCCTCTAGATCGGTCGATTGTTGCAAAAAGGAGATGACGCCGTCTACCGGTACTGCTAAAAAAATCACATTGCAAGCGCGTTTGAGTTCTTCAAAACTTATAAATGATTCGACAAGACCCCGTTGCAAGGCGATCATCTGATGCTCTTCATTGTGATCGCATCCGATGATAGAGGAGACAAACGAGAGGTGTTTGAGGGCAAGCGCCATCGATCCTCCCATGAGTCCCAGTCCGACGATTCCTATTTTCATCCCTATCCTTTTGCGAATTATGGCGTCATTTTAACCCTTTTAAGTTTAATTTACACTCCGATTAATCGTAGCGGTGGTAGAATAAGAGACTACTTTAACGCAATGGACTTTCGCTTGAAAAAAATCACCCTCTCATTGGTCGTAGCAAGCGCTCTTGCTTACGGATCGACTCAAAACGTTCAATCTATTCAGTACAAGGGGATGATTCATATCTCCGAAACGGTCGCTAAGAGGCTTAACGAAGTCAAAGTGGGAGAACCTCTCGATCCGATCACCGTTGATAAAAGTGTCAAAAACTTTTACGATCAAGGATATTTTCAGGATATTTGGGTTGATGAAACGGACGGTCAAGTGACATTTTATTTCAAAGAGAAACCGACGATCTCTAAAATCGAGCTCAAAGGGTACAAAGAGAACGATGAAGAGGCTCAAAAAACGTTGCTTCAAATTGAAAAAGGTTCGTTGTACGATGAAAAACGTTTAGAGGAGGCGAAAAAGCGGATCATCGATGCATTGAGCGTGGACGGAAAAATCGATTCGGTGGTGGAGATCGATGCCAAAAAACTCGATAACGGTTCAATGCACGTCACCTTTATCGTCAACGAGGGTGAAGAGATTATCATCAAAAAAGTACGGTATGCCGGAGTCAATGCGTTGGATAGTGATGACTTTGACAGTATGATCGCCAACAAAGAAGAGCAGTGGATGGGTTGGATGTGGGGGCGCAACGACGGCAAGATGAAAGTCGCCGAGCTTCAGTACGATCCTCTCCGCATCCGCGATTATTATATGCAAAACGGTTTTTTGGATGCCAAAGTGGATGAGCCTTTTGTCCGGATCGATTTTGATCACTATACCGCCGATATGAGTTACAACATCTTTGAAGGGGATATCTACCGTGTCAGCGATATTTTGATTTTTCAAGATAACAAAGTGATTGAAGATCAAGAACTTTTGGATGTGATAGCGTTGGAAAAAAACAAACCGTTTAACATCAAAACGTTCCGTGAAGATGCCGATCGGATTAAAACCAAGATCGCCGATTTGGGGTATGCGTACGTGCAGGTTCAACCCGATCTGAAAAAAGATAAAGAGAGCAAAAGCGTCGATGTCGTCTACCGGATCAATCCGGGCAAAAAAGTACGTATTCGTAATGTTATCGTCTCCGGAAACAACCGTACCCTTGATAGAGTCGTTCGCCGTGAACTCTTTTTGGCACCGGGGGATTGGTACAGTCTAACAAATCTCAAAGACTCCCGCAATGCAATCGGGCGTACTGGATATTTTGAGAGTAACACGATCGAAGAGAAACGAATTGACGATGAGTCGATGGATCTGATCGTCCAAACCAAAGAGGCACCGACGGGGAATATCCAGCTGGGCGGGGGATATGGAAGCTATGGCGGAATCCTGCTCAGCGTTGCGGTGAGCGATCGCAATATTTTCGGTTCAGGGATCAACGTAGGACTCAATTTGGAGAGATCGCAACGTACCAGCAACTATTCGTTCAACATCTCCAATCCGCGCCTTAACGACAGCGATTTTAGCGGTAATTTCTCGATTTACGACAGTTCGACCGAATACGACAGCTACAGCGTTGCGTCGACCGGTATGAGTGTCGGTGTTGGACACCGTTTTAACCGTTTTTGGAGCGGTTACATGGGGTATAACTACTCTAAAAATAATTACAGCGATATCGATACGAACAGTACCGGATATGATCCTCGTTATTATGAAAACTATACCAAAAGTTCGGCTATTCTCTCGGCAACGTTTGACAATACCGATGACTACTATATCCCGCGTGAAGGCTTTACTTTCTCTCAAAGTTTCGAAAAATCGGGACTTGGCGGGGATGCTGATTTTCTTAAAAGCCGTACCAATTTTGGAGCCTATTTGGGACTTCAAAAATGGACCGATTTTGACTTGATCCTCCGCTATAAAGCCCGTTTCAACTATGCCGATGAGAGCGGCTATTTACCGTTAGGGGAAAAATTCTATATGGGTGGTATTGGTTCGGTTCGTGGATACCAAGGGTACTCTATTTCACCAACGGATGGTGTTGACAGCTCGGGAGATCCATACAAAATCGGAGGAACGCAGACTTTCTCAAACAGTCTTGAATTGAGCGTCCCTCTGGTACCTGAATCGCGTATGCGGGCAACGGCGTTTGTCGATTACGGGATGATCGGGGAGAACTCTTTGAGTGAGATCAAGCGGGGTGGCTATGGGGTATCGTTGGAGTGGTTCAGTCCAGTCGGACCGTTGCAGCTTGTCTTTGCCAACCCGATCGGGGATAAATCGGGTGATGATGTAACCCACTTCGAGTTTACGATCGGACAGCGGTTTTAAGTACCGATTGTCCACTGTAAGAATCGGTAGATTTGTTCTTGCTATAGAGTGTTAATCCTTTAGAGCAAGTGTGAGATTTTTAGGGAGGACAATATGTTTGAGTTGCTCACGCGCTAAATAGAGGTTGCCCCCCTGAACGGTGAGGGTAGAATTGTTAAATTTCAATCCGATCTGTTTGGAATCGACTCTGGAAGCTAATAGGACATGGGATAACCATAAAATCATACTGAGGTTATCGAGGGTTGTCGTATTGGGCAAAAGTGGTCCGTAACTGTTTTTTGGTATCAGTTCAGAGGAGCGTGCCCCTTTTTTAAACAAAAGCAAATGGGATATAAGGGCTATTTGCGGATGACTCAGCCCGTAATCTAAAGCATTTAGTGCTAAATAGTGGCTATGTACTTGATAGGCATAGTATCGAATCCCCACACCGATTGAGAGCAATTTGGCGGCAATCACCAACTCGTGTTTGTAGCGCGGAGGAATCCCAAGATGTGATCCGATAACCTCAAATAACCGCTTGGAGAGGTGTGAGCACTCCAATGCGTGATCGCTGTGGATAGCGTAGGTATCGAGCAGATAGCGTACGCTTGGATTATAATTTGCGGGGAATCGATCTTTAGCATTGCGGAGTAGATCGCTCAAAAATACCCCTTCACGCACTCCAACCCCGCTGCAAAGGAGCGTTTTGACTTTGAGATGACGGATAATGCGATCCAAAATAAGGGTTCCGGGTTTGATGGTATCGAAACGATCGGATTTGATGTAGAGCGCTTTTAATTTTTTGGTTGTTGCTCTTTGGATTTGTTCGCTCAAATGTAAAAAAGAGGTTTCGGTGGTTGAAAATGCGTGGAGTTTTTTGAGGGGATAACCCTCTTTTTTCATGAGTGCACGCGTGAGGGCACGAAACGTTCCCCCGATACCGATAAGCGTCTCGGAAACTAACTCGGGGAGGGATGAGAGGGCAGAATCGATATGTTTGATTGCCCCATTGATATCTCCGGTATCGAAATAGAGTTCTTTGATTCGTACTGTACCGATGTTGAGAGAAAAAAGTTGCTCTACTTTGCCGTTACGCAAAAGGGTAAATTCACTCGAACCGCCTCCTACGTCCACGGTAACGGCATCTTCCAGCGGAGGGAGGAGATTGGCGCACGCTATCCCTCCATAATAGGCCTCTTTTTCGCCGCTGATGATTTTGATCGATAGATTGTATTGGTGTCGGATACGGGAGATAAAGAGATTGGCGTTGGGAGCATCACGAAGTGCTGATGTCGCAACACAGAGAATCTTTCGAGCGCCGAAAGAGCGGGCAACCGATAAAAACTCTCCTATCGCGCACGCTGTTCTCTCCATCGCTTCGTCTTGGAGATGACCGCCGTTTTTATAGGCGTTCTCACTGATCCGGACAGAGCTTTTAACTTCGTGAAGAATATGAAAAGCGAAACGGCTGGTCTTTTTAAAAACCGCCATCCGCATCGAATTGCTTCCGATGTCGATAACGGCGGTACATTGCGCCATTTACTCCTCTTCCTCCATCAATTGCTTGTGTTTATAAAGGAGCTCTTGCATTGTTTCGACGTTATCTTTATCGGGGATGATACAATCGACCGGACATACGGCAATACAGGCAGGCTCATCGTAGGTTCCTACGCACTCGGTACAACGATCCGGATCGATGATATAAATCGGGTCACCCTCTTCGATAGCATCCATTGGGCACTCTTCACGGCATGCGTCGCATGCGATACATTCATCGACGATTAATAATGGCATAGGGTAAACCTCGGTTTTTTTATTGGTTGTTGCGCGATTTATAGCGAAAGGAACCTTTGAGGACTTTTAAAGTAAATAAACTTATCGCTGAGGGAGAACGCAGCAGAGTTTTGAGGGGATCACAAGACGTGCAACCGTACCGTCAACCCCATCGTCTCGATTAGTGAGAGTAATGGTTGCTCCGATTGCTTCGGCGGCACTTTTCGCCAAAAATAGCCCCAATCCTACCCCCGATTTGTTCCCTTGACGTTTGAATGGGGCAAACAGGTCGACGCTCTCATCGATGCCACACCCCTCATCAATCACTTCGATCACGATCCCTACACCGCTAAGGTGGCTTTGAAAGCGAATGGTTTTCCCCTCTGGGGTAAATTTGAGGGCATTTTGCAAAAAGTTTTGCAAAATTTGGTTGAGGAGGGTTACTTGCAATACGGCACTGAAACCGTCCGGTTCAAAGTGGGTTAGGAGGGTTTTATTTTCACTGTTGGCGAGTAGTTTGAAATCCCCTTCCCATTTTTTGAGGATTTGGATGATGTCGATCTGTACCGGTACTTCGAGCTGTGCCCCCTCTTGACGACCGATATTGAGGATGTCGGCGACGATTTTATTCATTTCATCGACACTTTGGTTGGTGATTTTAATCGCCTCGATGTACTCTTCGGGGGTTCTTTTTTTGATTAAGGTTACTTGGTTTTTGAGCTTGATGACCGCAAGGGGTGTTTTAAGCTCATGGGCTGCACCGATAAAGAGCTCTTTTTGGTATTTGACGAAGTTTTGGATACGTCCGATTAGACGATTAAGGGTCTCTCCCAAAGGCTCGAACTCATTGGGGAGTTGTTCTACTTTGATCGGACGGATCAAATGTTCGTTCATGTTTGCTAAACGGCGGGAGAGGGCGCTGATAGGGGCGATGAGCATTTTGGAAAAAGCGATCGCATAGAAGATAATGACGATAAATCCGACGGCATTGATAAGAAAAATAGAGTTGAGAATTTTATGTAAAAGCCGTTTGGTAGAGGTGATATCACGGCTGATTTTAAGATAGGATTGTTTTTCAAAATCGAAAGGATAAATCAACGTGAGTGTGGTTGTTTTATCCTTTCGATCGGTTTCGTAAAATTCGAGTTGCTCTTGTGTTGTTGAAAGGGTTATTAACTCAACATTCAAACCCATAAGGGTATCGGTATTGGATTGTTGTGCCGATAGTAATGATCGATAGGAGGAGATGTTTTCGGCATAACCGATCAGTTCAGCCTGTTTTTCATCGTAAATTGATTGCTTGATAAATAGAAATAAGAAAGAGGAGAAAAGGATAACCAATGCCGCC
>JACXUE010000238.1 GCA_014764075.1 Sulfuricurvum sp. | reverse complement strand
GCAAGTATCGCACTCACTTCATTATAGGTTTTGTGCAATGTCGGAAGCCCACGACGTAAATCGGCATTATCCATCGCAGGCAAATCATCATGAATCAAAGAGTAGGTATGGAGCAATTCGATTGCCAATGCGGCATGATATGCACCCTGAATCAAAAGAGGATTATAGGCTCGAACGACCGCCAAAAGCAGTGCGGGACGAAAACGCTTTCCGCCACCTTGAACCATTTGTTGTAGTGATAATTCGTAATGGGGATGAAAACTTTGTGCGTGCGGGAGATGCGCATTTAAAAACGATTCAAATTGCTCCATTATGACCCCGCACTTTTTTAGTGAAAGTGTACCACGATGGAGCTTATATCTTCTCGATTACGTCGATGATACCGTTCTCATCATCCACAAGAACAACGGTCGGTTTATAGTTTTCAAGCTCATGGTCATTGTAAGTTGCATAGGCGACAATAATGATCTTATCCCCTTTATGCACTTTACGGGCTGCGGCACCGTTGAGACAGATGTCTCGTTTGCCCCGCTCGCCCAAAATAATGTAGGTCGAAAACCGCTCACCGTTGTTGATGTTGAGAATCTCCACCTTTTGACCCACGCGCATTTTAGAAGCTTCCAAAAGCTCCTCATCGACGGTGATAGAACCGACGTAATTGAGATTGGCGTCGGTTACGGTTGCCCGATGAATTTTACTGTAGAGCATTTCGATTAACATCGATTAGCGCCCCATTTGCTTCATCATATCGACCGGTGCAATCGGCGCATCCCACAACTCAGATGGGATAACATACTCCTGCACTACTTCACCGCCAATAATATGACGATCGATGATTTCATCGATTTTCTCTTTGGTGAGTCCTGTATACATCACATGGCCTGGTTCTACCAACATCACCGGCCCGATGTTACAACGGTTCATACACGACGTACGGATTGGTTGAACGGTTGCAATCAGCCCTTTTTGCATGAGCGTCTGTGCAAGGTGCTGGAAAATATCCTGAGTCTGCGGGTTGACACAGCTTGGCTTTGGCATACCTGGGGGTGAGCTTTGTTCGCACTTGAAAATATAAAACGCGGGTTGAGGGATACCCATCGACCTCTCCTTAAAACGTAGATGTGCTAAATGCACCGCAAAATAATTACGGCATTATAGCCAAAATAAACCCATACAGATTAAGCCGCATCAAGAAA
>JACXUE010000072.1 GCA_014764075.1 Sulfuricurvum sp. | reverse complement strand
GGAGTAGCGTGTGAAGAGATCAATCCAACTACGATGAAAAGCACCAAAATCGATGGACTCTATTTTATCGGCGAGACGGTAGATGTGACGGGAGAACTGGGGGGATACAACTTCCAGTGGGCGTTTAGCAGTGCCGTCGTTGCGGCTAAGGCGATCCGCTCAACCGCTTTTAAACCAAACTGAGTACAATATGATCAATACGTTAAAGGAGTATAAATGATCCTTCTTGCTGGACCGTGTGTCATCGAGAGCGAAGAGTCGATTTTTAAAATCGCTAAAAGCCTAGAGCGCTACCACAATGACCCGCGCTTTGATTTTTATTTCAAATCGAGTTTTGACAAAGCCAACCGCACGTCACTCGATAGCTATCGAGGTCCCGGAATCGAAGAGGGACTTCGGATCTTGCAAAAAGTCAAAGACGATTTCGGCTACAAAATCGTCACTGATGTTCATGAGAGCTACCAAGTTCCTATCACAGCGGAAGTGGTCGATATGATTCAAATCCCTGCTTTTTTGTGCCGTCAAACCGATCTGCTGGTAGCGGCGGCGAAGACCGACAAGATTGTCAACATCAAAAAAGGGCAGTTTATGACCCCTGCCGATATGCGCTTTTCGGTGGCGAAAGTGCTCAAAACCCGCGGATGCAATGAGGTGAGTTATGAGGCCTCTCAAAAACACGGTGTTTTGTTGTGTGAGCGGGGCTCATCGTTCGGATACGGCAACCTCGTCGTCGATATGCGCTCTCTTGTCATCATGCGCGAATATGCTCCGGTTATTTTCGATGCGACCCACTCGGTGCAGATGCCCGGGACGGGGACGGGCAAAACGGGCGGTGACAGCTCTATGGTTCCGCACCTCGCTCGTGCCGCCGCTGCTGTCGGCGTGGACGGATTTTTCTTTGAAACGCATTTTGATCCTATTTGCGCTTTGAGCGACGGACCGAATATGCTAAAATTAGAGCAACTTGAAGCACTCACCGAGACACTTTTAAAACTTGATGCAGTAAAAGGACAGTAAAAATGAATTTGATTGAAGGTAAACTCCGCGTTATTCCGGGCAAAAAAATTGCGATTGTCAGCACCCGTTGGAACCATTTTGTGGTAGATCGTTTGGTGGAAGGGGCAAAAGATGCGTTTGCCCGTCACGGCGGAGACGATGCCGATTTGACCCACGTGTTGGCTCCAGGAGCTTTTGAGTTGCCGATGGTGATTGAGCAGTTGCTCAGCAGCGGAAAATACGATGCGGTATGTGCACTCGGTGCGGTGATTCGGGGGTCAACTCCCCACTTTGATTATGTATCCGCCGAAGCGACCAAAGGGATCGCGACAGTGAGTCTCAAACACAAAAAGCCGGTTTCTTTCGGATTATTGACGACCGATACCATCGAACAAGCGATCGAGCGTGCAGGGACGAAAGCAGGAAACAAAGGGTTCGAAGCGATGAGTGTTGTGATCGAATTGTTGGATCTGTACGAAAATCTATAAGTGAATAAGGAATTCAATGGCAACCCGACATCAAGCCCGTATGGCAGTAGTAAGTCTTTTGTACGCCTACGATTTAGGCAATCAGAGCATCGCCGATTTCAGCGATGAGATCTTGGAAGAGAAAAAAATCCGTAACAAACAACGCGATTTTGCCCTTGACCTTTTTAAAGGGGTGACTGAGCAACTCAAAAAAATCGATGAAGCGATTATCAAACATCTCAAAGATTGGGATTTTGACCGTTTGGGGTCGATCGAGCGCGCGACGCTCCGTTTGGGCGCCTATGAGATCATGTTTGGTGAACTTGACTCGGCTGTTATCATTAACGAAGCGATCGAAGTGGCCAAAGCATTCGGAAGCGAGCAATCGCCGAAGTTTATCAACGGTGTTCTAGACGCCATCTCAAAAGACAAATAATCATCCATGCGTCTCACTAAAGAACAAGCCTTAGAATTGATCCGTCATGCCGATCTCAAAGAGCTCGGAAAGATGGCGACGGCGCGCAAAAAAGAGCTCCATCCCGATGGGATAACCACCTTTATCGTGGATCGCAATATCAACTACACCAACGTTTGTTGGGTCGATTGCAAATTTTGCGCCTTTTACCGACACGGCAAAGACGATGATGCTTATGTTCTTACCTTTGAAGAGATCGACCAAAAAATTGACGAACTCTTAGAGATCGGTGGAACCCAAATTTTGTTTCAAGGTGGAGTCCACCCCAAACTCAAAATCGAGTGGTATGAAGATCTTGTCGAACACATTCATGTGAAATATCCCACCATCACAATTCACGGTTTCTCCTCTATCGAACTCGATTTCATTGCCAAAGTCTCCCATATTTCGATCCAAGAGTGCCTATCGCGCCTCAAAGCCAAAGGATTGGCTTCCATACCGGGTGCAGGGGCTGAGATTTTGAGCGATCGAGTTCGGGACATTATCGCTCCGAAAAAAATGGATTCACTCGATTGGATCGATGTTCATCGTCAAGCGCACAAACTTGGGATCATGTCGACGGCGACGATGATGTACGGCACCGTCGAGACCGATGAAGAGATTATTGAGCATTGGGATTTGATTCGTAACCTTCAGGATGAGACGCACGGGTTTCGAGCCTTTATCATGTGGTCGTTTCAAGGACAAAATACTCAATTGATGGAAGAGCATCCGGAGATTGAAAAACAATCTTCCAGCCGCTATCTGCGTCTTTTGGCAGTAGCGCGTTTGTATTTGGACAATTTCCCCAACATCCAAAGCTCATGGGTCACCCAAGGCCCCTATATCGGTCAAATGGCACTGTTGTTCGGAGCCAACGATTTGGGCTCAACGATGATGGAAGAGAATGTCGTCCGTAGTGCGGGAGCAGGGTTTCGGATGGCGAAAGAGGAGATGATTCGACTGATTCGTGATGTCGGTGAAATACCTGCCATTCGAAATACTGCATATGAAATTCTAGAAGAATTTCGATGATGCGCCCAATGAGCAAAGCCCCTATGGGCTACGTTAACACAGAGTTCTCTTTGGTAGAGAGCCCACGCGCAGTATACCGCGCTTTAAAATTATTCTTAATTTTCTTATTGACAGGGCACGTACTTATGGCAAGCACATTGGATTTTATTGACGTTCACGGGGTCAAAGTCCCTTTTATATTCGAAGAGGATAAACGTCTACCGATTGTATCGATGCAGCTGGTTTTTACCCACAGCGGCAGTATTGATGAGGGAAAACACTACGGATTAGCCCGTTTAAGTGCCAAAATGCTGAATGAGGGCTCCTTAAAACGGGGCGCGGTCGGTTTTGCCGATGCGCTGGATGCACGGGCGATTCAGCTCAGTGCAACGGCTGGGAATGAGACGTTTGTGATTGAGCTGGGAAGCCTTAAAGAGGAGTTCGATACGGGTCTTTTGTTGCTCGGTGAACAATTGAGTGAGCCGAACTTTACCGCCAAATCACTCGAAAAAATCAAAACGATGGCACTCGGTGACATTTCCCGCAAAGAGGCCGATTTCGATACGATAGCCTCCGATGAGCTCAAGGCGGTATTGTTTGAGGGGACTCCAATAGCGGTTCCCAACATCGGAACCAAAGAGAGTATCAAAGCGATCAAGCTCAGCGATGTAGAAAACTTCAAAAAAGAGCGTTTAGTTCTCTCTAATGCTCTCGTCGTCATGGGTGGTGATATCTCGATGAGTGAAGCAAAAGCGAAAGTCAAAACGCTCTTGAGCGCTTTGGATGTCGGACATAAGGGAAAAGAGCGCCATTACAACCCCAGTAATACCCCTAAAGAATCGATTCTAAAGCGCCCTCAAACCGAACAGGCATATCTCTATTTCGGTGCACCGTTTGAGATGAAAGAAGGAGATTCCGAGTTTTACAAAGCACGTGTGGCGATGTTTATACTAGGAAGCAGCGGATTCGGAAGCCGCTTGATGGAAGAGATTCGGGTGAAGCGGGGTCTTGCATATTCGGCATATTCACGCCTAAGTGTTGCCAAAACCCACACCTATTTTAGCGGTTATCTCCAAACGAAGCTCGAATCGCAGGAAGAAGCGAAAAAAACGGTCGTTGAAGTGATCGATACGTTTGTCCGTGAGGGTGCAACGCAAAATGAACTCGATCAAGCGCGCAAGTTTTTACTCGGCTCCGAACCTTTGCGTGTCGAAACCCTCTCTCAACGTTTGGGACGAACATTTAGCGAATACTATCAAGGAAAACCGCTGGGGCATTCGCTTCAGGAGCTTGAGCTTATCCGCACGTTGAGTTTGGATGAATTGAACGATTTTATCAAGCGCCATGCCGAAATAAAAAACCTCAGTTATGCGATTGTGACAAAATAGGGGGGCAAGGGGTAAAACCACTTGGCTTTGCTTCAATGAAGTAAAGGTGCGAAAATGCACATAAGAATGAGTGCGAACAAAATCTTATCCATAAAGACCCCCTGTCGTAAGTTTTTTGGAGGGCAAAAAAAAAGGCCGAAAGGAGATCAACCCTTCCGACCTTTGTTACCGCTCCATCAAACTTACAGACAGATATGTTCGCTCTAAAATTATAACGATTTGAAATCAACACGTCAAGAGAGTCTAAATATGGGGAATGTTTTGTATCCTGAAGACATCGACAAATTTCACCGCTTAGGAGTCGGTAGCGTTACCGCTCTCTCTCTTATCGCTCCCCATTCATTCGAAGACCGGCGTCTAAGTCATGAATTATTTCATAACTCTTCTTGTGTTATCGATGCGACGGTTGAACGCGTCGTCCGAACCTCTAAAACGCTCAAAATTACCTTTTTTGCTCATAGCCTTGAGTGTGTGATTGAGGGGGTGGTATTTCATCCAAAACCCTATATGATCCATCAATTCCCTCGAGGCGAACGTGCTTTCTTTAGCGGTAAAGCACAGTGGGAACTGGGGAAATGGACAATAGTGCATCCGATGAAAATCAGTGCCGTCGGTTCCCTCGTACCCATCTATAAAACACCTCTTCGTGTCGATGTCATGCGCCGTTTGGTGAAAAAATACATCCATAGTGACAATTTGATTGCTGATGGTCTCCCTCAAAATATTGCAGAAGAACTGTACGGGCTTCATTTCCCAAATGTTCCAAAAACCATGAATGAATCGCAATTGCATGCTCTTAAATTCGCAGAACTTTTTGAGTATATGCGTCGTCTTAGACGTAAACGCCGTTATCATAAAACCTCCTATAAAGCTTCGGGGGATGTGAAACAATGGATGAAAACACTTCCCTTTACTCTTACGACTGATCAACAAAACTCAATTGCCGAGATCGAGAGTGATCTACGTGGAGAATACGCATCGCGCCGCATGATCGTGGGGGATGTCGGATCGGGAAAAACGATGGTGATTTTAGCCGCCGTCGTTCTAATGCAACCGTACCGCTCGATCTTGATGGCACCGACCACAATCCTCGCCGCACAACTCTATGAGGAAGCCCAAAAATTTCTTCCCAATCTGCGGATTGCTCTTGTTACCCATGCAACCAAAAAAGCTCCGTTGGATGAGTATGATTTTATTATCGGAACCCATGCACTGCTTCATCGACCTCTCCCCGAAGCGGGACTCGTTATGGTGGATGAACAGCACCGTTTCGGCACAGCTCAACGCCATGCTCTCACCAAACTCACGGAAAACGATACCTCGCCCCATTACCTCCAATTCTCCGCAACGCCAATCCCGCGCACTCAGGCGATGATCGATTCGGCACATATCGATGTGAGTTTGATCGTCCAAACGCCGTTTACCAAAAATATCGATACCCGTATTATCGGAAAAAGCGACTTTCCCTCTCTGTTGAAGCATATCCGTTCAGAAATAGCCCAAAATCATCAAGTTCTTATAATTTATCCGTTGGTAGAACAGAGTGAGACGATCAATTATCAAAGTATTGACGAAGCGCGGGGATACTGGGAAAAGAATTTTGAAAACGTTTACGTTACTCATGGCAAAGACAAAGAAAAAGAGGCGGTATTAATGGCATTTCGGGAGAGAGGAGACATTTTGCTTGCCACGACGGTAGTCGAGGTGGGGATTTCGCTCCCCCGTCTCTCTACCGTCGTCATCGTTGGAGCAGAGCGGTTGGGGCTCTCAACGCTTCATCAACTGCGCGGGCGTGTTAGCCGTACCGGATTGCAGGGGTATTGCTATCTCTACACCAACAAAAGCGCGGTAAGAAATTTCGTTGGACGGATATTGCTGAAGATGAGGAAATAGTGGGAGAAGTAAAAAAGTGGTTAGATTCAAAATAATTTAATCCTCACACAAAACCTAGATCAAGGTCGCGTGCGTCAACCGCAAACGTGTACCGTCAGCGTTCTGGTGTGAAGTTGATTTTCTTTTGGTTCTTTTCTTATGAACTGATGTTACGCACTTTGCGTTCATAGCCCGTAAAGTGGCAGGGACAAATTCTCTATAACCCCCTAAAGCTTGCCATATCTTTTGGATATGGCATAAACTAGCCCTTTTTGCCCTTGATTTCATCAAGTGCGTAAGGTCAGTTATGAAAAAGAAAAGAATGAGGATTTAATATAACCCAAACCGCCCATCACTTCGTTTATACAAAACTCTCATTTTGCCATCAATATCGTAAAATACTTCAAAAATCTTTGTACTCTCTTTGAGCTTTTCGAGTACTTCGGAAACCTCTTGAGGTTTGAAAAGTATTGGTTCGGCAGGGACGATTTCATCTTCGAGCGCTTCTTCGGCTTCATGAAGATTAACATTTTGGGCTGCGGCGAGTTTTGCTTCGTTCAACCCCTCATTTTTGTGGTCACTGAGCCGATCGTGCAAACGGCGGAGTGTTTTTTGGGCACGGTCGATCGCTATATCGATTGCGGCATAGAGGTCGTCGTCACGCTGGGTGATGACAATGGTGTTTTTGCCGGCGACATTGATCGTAAATTCGATTTGTACCCCTTTTTTGTGCTCATTGGAACTGGCGACCGCATTGACACTGATGAGATCGAGATGGTATTTGGATAGTATATCGATAGAGTGCATCAGATGATCTTTAATGGCATCGCTGAGCTCGATGTGGCGTCCGACGAGAGAAATATTCATAATAACCACCTTTGTATAATCTAGAGAGAAATTCGATTATAACACACAAAAAACAAACGTCAAGATATTTTATGCACAATGAAAAAATAAAATTACAATAATGATTAACATATTTTAAACAATGATTAATATACATGGCACTACAATCTAAACAGAGCAATCTATCTTATTTTACTGATGTTACCCACTTTGCGTTCATAGCCCGCAAAGTGACAGGGACAGCCTTGCCGATGCTAACACATATCAGCTCGGTTCCAAAGCTAAAAAAGCCAAGCAGTTGGCTTTTTTAACGCTTTTCACCCATACAACCCCCTAAAGCTTGCCATATCTTTCGGATATGACAGAAACTAGCCCTTTTTACCCTTGATTTCATCAAGTGCGTAAGGTCAGTTATAGCATTGGTACGGTAATTATATAGTTTAGCCTATGAGACTAAACTATTTTGAATAAAAAAATTCATATAACTCTTGACAATACATGACTCAATGCATTATAATAACATCAGATTTCAACAAAGGAGTCTTTAGAAATCATGTCAAACGAAGTTAACGAAGAGGTTTTGAACGATACCCTATCTACTGAAGAGACGGTGGAAGAGAGCGTCGCTCAAGAGTTAAATGAATTAGAAACTATCCAAGCTGAATTGGCCTCGTTCAAGGACAAATACGCCCGTGTACACGCTGATTT
>JACXUE010000071.1 GCA_014764075.1 Sulfuricurvum sp. | reverse complement strand
TTAGGGGGTTGTATGGGTGAAAAGCGTTAAAAAAGCCAACTGCTTGGCTTTTTTAGCTTTGGAACCGAGTCGATATGTGTTAGCATCGGCAAGGCTGTCGCTAACACTTTACGGGCTATGAACGTAAAGTGCGTAATATCAGTTGTTTAAATTGAAAGGGATTTATGTCTATCTACCGTGAATATGACATCCGTGGAATTTTTGAAAAAGAGTTGAATGAAGAGACGATTAGCCGCTTGGGGTATGCCCTTGCCCATGAGATGCGAGAATTTGGCGAGTATGTGGCGGTCGGTTATGATGCACGTAGCCATTCTCCGATTTTGTTTGAGTACTTAACCGCCGGACTCAATGCGGGAGGGATGACAGTGCTTGGGATGGGGATGGTTCCTACTCCTGTTAACTATTTTTGCAATTATCAGGAGTTCGACGGCGTAACCGCTTGTGCGTCAGTGATGATTACAGGATCGCACAATCCAAGCGAATACAACGGATTTAAAATCACGATCAACAAAGCGCCGTTTTTCGGTGAACAGATCTACGCATTGGGGCGTAAGATCGACACATTGCCGTTTCCCCCTAAAGTTGATCGCAACGTAATCCAAATCGATGCGCTTAGCCGATACAAGTCGTTTATGGTTCATGAGTTCTCCCATCTCAAAGGGATGAAAACCAAGATCGTTTACGATTGTGGCAATGGAGTTGCTGGTTTAGCTTTGGTGGATATTTTCAGCGCATTGGAACTCGATGCCAAAGGGATTTATGTCGATCCTGATGGAACTTTTCCGAATCATCACCCCGATCCGAGCGAAGAGCACAATCTCGAAGATATTAAAAAGTTGTTGGAAAAAGAGGGGGATATTGCGTTTGCGTATGATGGCGATTCCGATCGTATCGCGGTTTTGACACGCAAAAACAGCATCAAGGGGGATATGATGGCCCTCTTGTATGCGATGAAGATGGATAAACCGACCGTGATCGGAGAGGTCAAATGTTCTCAAGTGATGTACGATACCTTGCGTGAGCGGGGGGCGAATGCGGTGATGTACAAAACGGGGCACTCGAATCTCAAAGTAAAAATGAAAGAGCTTCATGCCGATTTGGCATGCGAGGTGAGCGGACACGTCTTTTTTGCCGATCGCTATTTCGGTTACGACGATGCGATTTATGCGACCCTTCGGATGCTCGAATTGGTACATGATGGGGTAGATTTGGATGCCGAGATCGAAAAACTTCCGAAAGTATTCTCGACCGAAGAGATCAAAGTGAAAACGACGGAGCAGGAAAAATTCCCCCTCATCGCGAAACTCAAAGAGCTCCTTCAAAATCCGCCGAGCGATTTTCCCGCTATTCGCGAGATTATCGATGTGGACGGGGTACGGGTGATTTTCGATCAAGGGTGGGGATTGGTACGTGCGAGTAACACCACTCCGGTACTGGTGACTCGGTTTGAATCGACCGATGAGGCTTTGGCAAAACGGTATGAAGATTCGCTCAATGCTCTTATCGCTGAAGCGCAACAACACCTCAAGGCTCAATTATGAAAACGATGACATTGACGATGCCGCTGGATATGCATGTCCATTTGCGTGACGGTGAGATGCTGGAGACGGTCGCCCCGCTCACTTCGTACAGTTTTAGCGGTGCGTTGGTGATGCCTAACCTCGTCCCCCCTGTTACGACGCTCGATATGGTAAGAGGGTATAAAAAACGGATTCAAGCGGCGATGGAGAGCGATGATTTCGAACCTTACATGACCCTCTTTTACCAAAATTATTCCCGCTCTTTTTTAGAAGAGGTAAAAGACCATATTATTGCGATTAAACTCTATCCTAGCGGTGTCACAACCAACTCTGAAGGGGGTGTGGCAAGTTTTGATATTGAAGCGATGCGGGAGACGCTCGAAGCGATGTCGGATTTGGGGATAATTCTTTCGGTACATGGTGAGACCAATGGTTTTGTCATGGATCGCGAAGCGGAGTTTATGAGCGTCTATGAGATGTTAGCGGTCCATTTCCCGAAACTCAAAATCATCATGGAGCATATTACGACTCGTGAAGCGGTAAAGATGCTTGATCAATACGAAAACCTCTATGCCACCATTACGGTGCACCATTTGATGATTACCCTCGATGATGTGGCGGGGGGAATGCTCAGACCGCATCTTTTTTGCAAACCGATTGCGAAACGGCCACATGATCGTGAAGCATTGCTTAAAGTGGCACTTTCGGCACATCCGAAAGTAATGTTTGGTTCGGATTCTGCTCCGCATCCAAAACATACCAAAGAGTCGTGCGGATGTGGAGCGGGAGTATTTACCGCTCCGATAGCGCTTCAACTGTTGTGTGAGATTTTTGAGGCGAATGATTCTTTGGATAATCTGCAAGCGTTTGTCAGCGACAATGCTCAGCAAATCTACGGTATATGCCCCGATTTCAAAGAAGTTGTATTGGTGAAACACGATTTTGTGATTCCCGAGATGTACGGCAGCGTTGTGCCGATGCGCGCCGGTGAAACTTTGACATGGTCGATTGAGCGTGTTGACTAAAATTTTGCTGCTGGAGGATGATTTGCTCTTTGGCGAATCGATTGTCGATCTCCTCGAAGAGGAGGGGTTCGAAATCACTCTATGCCGCAACGGTCAAGAAGCTCTTGATGAGACCTACAAAAATCACTTTGATCTCTATCTTCTCGACATTAACGTCCCTTTGATCGACGGACTTTCACTGCTTCAAGAGCTTCGCCGTGCTAACGATACGACTCCGGCGATTTATCTCACCTCCCATCAGGAGATCGAGACCCTCTCTAGGGCGTTTGAAATCGGAGCCAATGATTATCTCAAAAAGCCGTTTGATTCGGAAGAGTTATTGGTGCGCCTTCATGCATTACTACGCCGAAACAAAGGGAAAAATCGTTTGTGTGTGGGGGAGTTGTGTCTCGATGAGCTTCATAAATGTGTGCTGATGGGGGGCAAAGAGATCCCATTTTCGCTCAAAGAGTATCAGCTTATGGCACTTTTTATCCGCAATGCGGGGGAGATCGTCACCAAAGAGATGATTATGGATGCGCTATGGAATCCTTCGGAAACGATCAGCGACGGAGCGATTCGGGTTTATGTCAACCGCCTCAAACAAGAGATTGGAAGCGAGTCGATTGTCAACATACGAGGAGTAGGGTACCGTCTTGTTTCGTAGTTTTACCATCGCCCTTGCATCGCTTTACGTCACCACAACGGGGGTGCTTATCGCCGGCATCTATTATGTTCATGAGGTGCTTGGGGTAGAGCAATGGGGAGTTATCGCTTTTATTTCTCTCCTTTTAACGTTGCTTATCGGCGGGATTTTAGCGAACATCGCGATTCGACCTTTGAGGGAGCATTTCGAACTTTTGGAGCGTTTTTCAAAAGAGACCCTTCATGAATTGAACCTTCCGATCAACACGATAACCGCGAATGTCGGAATGCTCCGTAAAACCCATGATGATGAAAAATCGCTCAAACGACTTGAGAGGATCGAAACAGCGACGCAGATGCTCAAGGAGCGGTATAATGAACTCGATTATTTAATTAAAAAACAGACCGAACGGGAACGATTTGAGACGTTTGAACTCTCAGAATTGATTGAAGAGAGAATTGGATTTCTCCGTCCCCTTTATCCAACCGTTATTTGGAATATAAAACTGATACCTCAAAAAGTCTCATGTGATAGAATCGGGCTGGGCAAAGTGATCGATAATTTGGTTGAAAACGGAGTGAAATACTCGACGGGAATCCCCTCGATTACCATTTCATTGTACAATCACGCTCTTAGTATCTGCGATCAAGGGATCGGAATGGACGAGATTACGTTGATGCATATTTATGATCGCTATTATCAGAACGATTCGACCGTAGCGGGATATGGAATCGGACTCAGTCTGGTCAAGCGCTATTGTGATCGGAATCGGATACGTCTGCATGTTGCATCTCGTCTTGGTGAGGGGACATGCGTTAAACTTGAATTTAAAAAAGGGGAACACTAAATGGAGCACGGCAATTGGTTGGAAGCAGCCCATAATGCAATCGATTACGGAATCATCGGGATACTGATCATCATGAGCATTGTCTCATTGTGGCTCTTTATCGAGCGATTAATGGCATATAAATCACTCAAAGTAGAAGAGTATCAAACCAAAGAGGAGTTAGAACTCGATTTGGGAGATCACGTTTCTACGATTGCGACGATCGGATCAAACGCTCCATACGTAGGGTTGCTGGGAACAGTACTGGGGATTATGATAACGTTTTACAGTCTCGGCGATGTGGGAGCGGTCGATCCCAACAAGATTATGACGGGGCTTGCATTGGCACTCAAAGCGACTGCGATGGGATTGGTAGTCGCTATCCCATCGATTATCTTTTATAACATCTTGCTTCGTAAGATGGAGAGAATCGTGACGATGTGGGAAATTAAAAATAAATAATGCTTTGTACTTTTCTGTTTAGTCAGAAAAGTACCAAAAGATCATACCGCGATCCAAGAACGCTTCGTTCCTCTGGGCACTACTGCCTCCGGAACGGCTCTAGGTGTTGGATCACGGGAATTTGATTTTTTACAGAGGAAAATATAACTATGAAAAAAATGAAACGGATCGATACGATTAACGTCATCCCCTTTATCGATATTATGTTGGTATTGTTGGTGATGGTGCTTACCACTGCCACCTTTGTTAAAACGGGTCTTATCCCTGTCGATTTACCGGAGGCAAAAAGTGCGGCATCTGAACATGAACCCCGTGAACTGAAATTGACGATCCAAAAAGATGGTACGCTGATGGTGGGAGAAGAGAATATTCCCATTACATTGGCTGAATTTGAACAACGGGTCATTGCCGGAGGCAAAGAGATGACGGTAGCCCTCTACAGTGATGAAAAAGCGGAGTTCAAAAACTTCGTCGGGGTGATGGATGTCCTTAAACGTTTAGGGCATGAACAGCTCTACATTGTGACCGATAAAAAGTGACTACAGTGCACCAAATTAGCAACTATGTTTACGCCCGTGATGAACTTTTAGGCTGGGATATTCCCACTAAACGCTTACCCAACCCCTATCACGATTTTCCCTACATGGTGCTGGAGGGGGTGCTTAGCCCTGATGAGTGCCGCGCCATAACGGAGGCGACATTGTCCGACAAAGAGGCGGTGCAGGCGGAACTTCGGGGCAAATCGCTCGACACTGCAATCCGCAAAACCGATATTCATACGTTGAGTGTGGAGCACCGCACTATCTATGATCGCCGTTTTGAAGCGGTGCGTTCTGAAATAGAGGATTTTTTTGCCCTCTCGCTCACCAAAGCTACCGATGTGCAGGTGTTGGGGTACGAGAGCGGATCGTTTTACGTCAACCACTCCGACGATGCGAGTGAGCTTCGTGACCCCGATGGGAATATTGTCGGTTACAAGACAGTAGCCCCAGAGCGCAAACTGACAACGGTCTTGTTCACCACCTCTTATACTCCCCATCCGACCGATAAAGACCATTTTAGCGGGGGAGAGTTATTGTTCAATTATCTTTGCGATCAGTACGGCAATACGATCACACTGCGTCCTGAAGCGGGAGATATGGTGGTGTTTTTTTCTAATCCCTATTTTGCACATGAGGTTCTTCCCGTTAAAGAGGGATTTCGGCTTAGTCTTGTGCAATGGCATGATGCTCACCTTTAGGATGCAAGGTGAAAATTAATCCGCTATAATTCGTTATCTTGTTTCCAAGGGCAAAACATGCGGTACTTTTACAGTTCGTTTGCGATCATGGTCATCGGTTTGATTGCGGCGTATTTCTTAGGCGGACTCACAGCTATTTACATCACCTTTTTGTTGACTATTCTCGAAATTTCCCTTTCGTTCGATAATGCTGTCGTCAATGCCAAAGTGCTCGAGACGATGGATCCGATCTGGCAAAAACGGTTTATTATTTTCGGTATCCCCATCGCCGTATTCGGAATGCGGCTTGTTTTCCCCCTAGCAATCGTTTCTTTCGTAACGGGGATGGGGATGATTGAGACATTGCAAGTGGCGATGAATCAACCCGATGAATACGAAAAAGTGCTCAAATCGACCGAATCGACGATTTTCGCATTCGGGGGAGCATTCTTACTAATGGTCTTTTTGGACTTTTTCTTTGAAGAGAAAGAGATCAAATGGGTTACGTTTGTCGAGGGCTCCAAATTGATGAAAAAAGCATCTACTGTGAACAGCATTGAGTTGATTATGGCAATTATAACCGGTATCCTTCTTGGGCATATTACACACGATTTTGGCGTTGTATTGGCGTTTGATGCGAGTTTCAGCTTTGACGGTGTTATCGGGGCGTTTGCGCTTACCAGTAACATCTTTATCATTATGATTGGTCTAGGTGCTGGTGCGATGTTCGTCCGGAGTATGACGATTTTTTTCGTCGAGCATAAAACGCTTTCGCATTTCCGCTATCTTGAGCACGGTGCCCACTATGCGATCGGTACTTTGGCGATTATTATGTTGATGAAGATCAATATGCACATCAGTGAAATGGTGACCGGAACGATTGGTATCGGACTCATCTTGATCGCCTTTTTGCATTCACTTTGGGAAAACAAAAAAGTGAACGATAACCTCTAATCCTCTTTGCCGTCATGTGTGGCGGCAACTCTTTGTGATTTAAAATACTTCAATACTCCATAGAGGCTGATCATTAGCCAGATAAACTCCATCAGAAACGATGCCAGATTCCAATCGTATATAAGAGATAGAGGGATTTCGTTCGCCGAAACGCCAAGCAGTTGGCGTTTCTTGGGGCGAACTCACATCATACCTGGCATTCCACCCATGCCGCCCATATCTGGCATTGCGGCAGGTTTATCTTCTTTGATTTCGTGGATTGTCGCTTCAGTTGTGAGCAACATACTTGAAACCGATACCGCATTGGTCAATGCAACACGCTCAACTTTGAGCGGATCGATGATCCCCGCTTCGTACATATCGACGTATTCACCCGTTGCGGCATTGAATCCGATGTTTTCAGATGCAGCGGTTGCGATAGTATTGACAACCACACCTGCGTCGTATCCGGCATTGTCGGCAATTTGTTTCACCGGTGCTTTGATCGCGCGGAGAATAATTTCGCAACCGATTTTTTGGTCACCTGCAAGGTCGAGATTGACTTTAGAGGCAGCACGAATCAATGCCGCACCGCCACCGATAACGATCCCCTCTTCAACTGCCGCTTTGGTTGCTGAGAGTGCGTCGTCTACACGGTCTTTTTTCTCTTTCATTTCGGTTTCGGTAGCCGCTCCGACTTTGATAACCGCAACTCCTCCGGCAAGTTTTGCCAAACGCTCTTGGAGTTTCTCTTTGTCGTATTCGCTGCTGGTTGCATCGATTTGGGTACGGATCTCTTTGATACGCATCTCTACCATTGTTTTGTC
>JACXUE010000237.1 GCA_014764075.1 Sulfuricurvum sp. | reverse complement strand
AGTACACAATGGAAAAATTAAAATACGCACTTTTTACCGGTTGCACTGCCAAAGAGAGCACACCAGAACAAATGATGTCGACAATGGCGGTTGCCAAAAAATTGGGGATCGAGTTGGTAGAACTCACCGAAGCATCATGCTGCGGCGCTTCACACCTCCAAGATTATGATGATTTTCTCTCCCTTGTACTCAATGCGCGTAACATCGCATACGCCGAAAAACACGGTCTTACAATGGTGACGATCTGCAATACGTGTCAGCTCAATACGGCAATGACCAAGCATCGTCTTGATCACAACCCAGAGCTCAAAGCAAAAGTGAACGCAAAACTCTCAGAAGTGGGATTGGAGTACAAAGGGACGTCTCAAATCACCCACTTTTTGTACGCGATTATCGATGATTTCGGTCTTGACAAAATCAAAGAGATGGTAGTCAAACCTCTAAGCCAGTTCAATATTGCCCCGTTTTATGGATGTCACAATATTCGCCCTTCAGAGCTTCAAAACGAAACGCATAAAAACTCTGAAAACGCGTACCGCCCTACTTCATTGGATGATTTGATCATCGCGTGCGGTGGAGCTAATGTCGATTATGAAGAGAAAAATAAATGTTGCGGGTTCCACGCCGAGTTGCAAGCCCCTCGTACTGCTGCGATTTTGACCGGTAATGCGGTTGCTGGAGCGATGGATGCGAATGCAGACTGGATGGTGACACCCTGCCCTCTTTGTCATCTCAAACTTGATACCCAGACGCACCATGCTTCTGTTGCGATCGGTCGTGAAGTTTCCCTTCCAGTTCTTCATATGCAGCAAATGGTAGGTTTGGCGCTTGGCTGTAGTGCTGAAGAGCTAGGTCTCAAACACCACGTTACCAAAGTCGATTTTGTCTAAATAACTGATATAACACACTTTTCGGGCCAAGCCCGCAGAGTGGCTACACTTCTCTTACTTGGTTTTTTCCGTTCCGTTTCGCTACATATAACGCTTCATCCGCTCGACTCATCAACGTATCGATATCAAACCTGTCATTTTGGTACGCTATACCGATGCTAACGGTAATTTTCGTGTTTACTTTTTCCCTTTCTAAATGAGTCTCTTCAACAGCACGACGTATCAGTTCACACCGCTCATATGCTTGAGTTTTCCCTATCGGGAGCATTAGTGCAAACTCTTCCCCTCCGATTCTTCCGAAGGGCTCCGTATCACGGATATGCTTCCTAATCGTTTGGG
>JACXUE010000236.1 GCA_014764075.1 Sulfuricurvum sp. | reverse complement strand
GCGGTTGCATTGGTAAAATAGTTTGAAACAATCGCTCTGTCGGCGTATCGGTATTATTGTGAACGGTGGGCTTACGAGCGTTACCTGAACCGATCCTCATGACACGAAGGGGGAGCCTTAAGGCTCATCGAATGACTCATTGGTGCTCCGATCAAGGGATTGGTCATTTAACCTTATTGACACAGGTTTTGGCACTCAATTGGTGAATGCCAACGATATTGCGCTACAATTTCACATTTATAACTGACCTTACGCACTTGATGAAATCAAGGGCAAAAGGGCTAGTTTCTGCCATATCCGAAAGATATGGCAAGCTTTAAGGGGTTGTATGGGTGAAAAGCGTTAAAAAAGCCAACTGCTTGGCTTTTTTAGCTTTGGAACCGAGTCGATATGTGTTAGCATCGGCAAGGCTGTCCCTACCACTTCGCGGGCTTTGAGCGTAAAGTACGTAACATCAGTTTATGAATGAAAGATAATGCTATTATGAAAACACCAACGATTCATGTTTGCCTTTTTCCTGCCGCCGGATATGGCACCCGTTTCCTTCCGGCTACGAAAGCCATGCCCAAAGAGATGCTCCCTATCCTCACCAAACCGCTGATCCAGTACGGGGTCGAAGAGGCGATGGAGGCGGGGATGGATACTATGGCTATCATCACCGGACGCGGCAAGCGTGCCATAGCCGATCATTTTGACGTCAGTTACGAGCTAGAGCACGAGATTAAAGGGAGTGTCAAAGAAAAGATGCTAGCCGACATCCGCCATATTATCGATAATGTCACTTTCACCTACACGCGCCAAATCGAAATGAAAGGATTGGGACATGCGATCCTCACTGGACGCGCATTAACAGGGTATCAACCCTTTGCCGTTGTTCTTGCCGATGATATGTGTGTTAACGAAGACGAAGGGGTTTTATCCCAAATGGTTAAGCTGTATGAAACCTATCGATGTTCCATCGTCGCTATCGAAGAGGTCAATCCGGATGAAACGGACAAATACGGTGTTATCGCAGGTGAAGAGATCGCCGAGGGGATTTATCGCGTCACGACGATGGTTGAAAAACCTTCCCCCTCCGATGCCCCCTCTAATCTCGCCATCATTGGACGCTACATCCTAACCCCCGATATCTACGACATCCTTCAGACGACCAAGCCGGGTAAAAACGGAGAGATACAGATTACCGATGCATTGATGGAGCAAGCTAGAGGCGGCAATGTCATCGCTTATAAATTCCGTGGCAAA
>JACXUE010000070.1 GCA_014764075.1 Sulfuricurvum sp. | reverse complement strand
GGGTACCGAAGTGGAGGTAAGCCTCTCTCGTCGTTCTCTTAAAGGTGTCGTCGTCGGTGAATCGGGCAAGCCTGAATTTACGACTCGGTCGATCGGTGAATCCACTGCCTATTTCTACTCCGATAACCAAATTCAAACAGCCACTTTTATCGGTGATTACTATGGTTGCTCACTGGGTGAAGCGTTGAATCTGTTTGTGCCGTTTGATCATCTTGATACGGCGACGGAACAAGTCTCGCTCGCCTACGCTAACGCTGAGCTCAAGGAAACATCGGCTACACCGAGCGGTACCCTTGTTTTCTCTTCAGCAGAGAGCTCACGCATGCTTGCGTGCTCTTATAACCCTGTAAATATCACCCTCTCCGATGCGCAATCTCAAGCTCTCGACTTTATCCGATCCCGCAACGTATCGCTTTTGTTTGGCGATACAGGGGCGGGGAAAAGCGAAATCTACATGAAACGGATGGATGAGATTCTGAGTGAGGGGAAGCGGTGTTTGCTCCTCCTCCCCGAGATCTCCCTCACTCCGCAGATGGAGAAGCGATTTCGACACCATTTTGGCGATTCGGTCGTGTTGTGGCACTCCAAGATGACGCCAAAACAAAAAAAGGCAACGCTGGAGAAAATCTATAACAAAACGGCACATATCATCGTCGGTCCCCGATCGGCGCTCTTTTTGCCGATAGAGGATTTGGGGTTGATCGTGGTGGATGAAGAGCATGATGAAAGCTACAAATCCTCCTCTCGTCCCCGTTACAATGCCCGAGACATGGCGCTCTATATTGGTAATCTCCTCAAAATACCGGTAGTCCTCGGGAGTGCGACACCGAGTGTGGGGACGTATGCCAAATTCCCCTCTTTTCGGTTGAGGGGAGGGTATTTCGAATCCAAGCGCACGTTTGTGTTTGAGCCCTCTTTGGAGGCATTTACACCGAGAATTGATGCCACAGTGATCGACAATCATGCTTCCGGACATCAGGGGATCGTTTTTATACCGACGCGGGCAAATTTCAAATACACCGTATGCGAGAGTTGCGGTTACCATGTTGAATGCCCGTTTTGTAGTGTGGGGATGAGTCAGCATAAAAATTCTCGTGCCCTCAAGTGCCACTACTGCAACTACACCGAAGTGCTCCCGCAAGTGTGTCCCAAATGTCATAGCGGTGCGCTACGTACGGCGAGACTGGGGACGGCGGAGGCAGTGGAGCATTTTAGTAAGCTCTCGGAGAATCTGAGGGTACAGCAGTTTGACCGCGATATCATTACGACCCAGAACAAACTCATAAAAGCGCTCGAAGCGTTTAACAACCAAGAGATCGATTTGCTTGTCGGGACGCAAATGCTCTCAAAGGGGCATGATTATCACGACATTGCACTGGTAGTGGTGATGGGGATCGATAATCTCCTTGCCCAAAGCGACTATCGCGCACGGGAGAGGGCATTGTCACTGCTTATCCAGATTGCGGGGCGTAGCGGACGAAAACAAGACGCGCTGGTATGGGTACAGAGTTTTAACGAATCATTTTTTCGCGAATATTTGGACGATTATGAGAAATTTTTGATCGATGAGATAAAAGTCAGAGAGGGTCGGTACCCTCCGACCAAAAAATTGGCACGATTACTCTATGCTCATAAAAACGGTATGAAAGCCAAGGGAGAAATGGAGAAAGCGGTTCAACAGTTGGAGCAGATAAGAGAGGTGCAGATTGTGGGTTATGGTGCGTCACCCATCGAGAAAATTGCCGGTAAATACCGTTTTCAAATTCTTCTCAGAGCAGATAAAGCAACCTCTTTGATCTGTGCGATTAAACTGGTAAAATCGCCGTTGTGTGAGATCGATATGGATCCGATAGAATTTACGTAAATTTATTTTAACATCAAAATTGTTACAATCTATCCTATGATAACACGTTACCCTACTAAACAAATTTTTGTCGGTAATGTCGCCATCGGTGGTGATGCACCCATCTCGGTACAGTCGATGACCTATTCGCGTACCGCGGATATTGCCACAACGGTGGAGCAGATCAATCGTCTCCATTTTGCCGGATGCGACATCGTCCGTGTTGCTGTCCCCGACGAGGAGGATGCCTACGCCCTTAAAGCGATCAAAGAGCAGACGACACTCCCGCTTGTCGCCGATATTCATTTTAATTACCGCCTCGCCCTTATCGCGGCGGAGAGTGTCGACTGCATCCGTTTCAATCCTGGAAATATCGGGGAAAAATCGCGTATCCGCGAAATCGTCAAAGCGTGTCAGGAACGCAATATCCCCGTCCGTATCGGGGTGAATGCAGGGAGTTTGGAAAAAGAGTTTGAGCAGCGCTACGGCGCTACGGCGGAGGGGATGGTGGCCTCTGCGGAATACAACATCAAGTATCTCGAAGATTTAGGATTTACCGATATCAAAGTCTCTCTCAAAGCAAGCGACGTTCAGCGCACTGTCGAAGCGTATCGGATGTTGCGACCCAAAAACAATTATCCCTTTCATTTGGGGGTGACCGAAGCGGGGACGGTGTTTCATGCGACGATCAAGAGCGCGATAGGGTTGGGGACACTGCTACTTGAGGGGATCGGCGATACGATGCGCGTCTCAATTACGGGAGAGCTTGAAGAGGAGATCAAAGTGGGTCGTGCTATCCTCAAAGACAGTGGGGTGGCTAAAGAGGGTCCCAATATCATCTCGTGTCCCACATGTGGACGGATTGAAGCCGATTTGGTATCTGCCGTTTCGCTCATTGAAACCAAAGTTAAACACATCAAAAAACCGCTCGATCTTTCGGTGATGGGGTGTGTCGTGAACGCCATCGGAGAAGCGAAACATGCTGACGTAGCGATCGCATATGGAAAAGGATCGGGACTGGTAATGGTTAAAGGGGAAGTGGTTGCCCGTCTGGACGAAGATAAATTGGTTGATCGTTTTGTCGAAGAGGTGGAAAAAATGGCAAGAGAAGAGGATTGATGGAAGAGTCTCTCTATAACTTAGCCTTTGAGCGTTCCATTTTGAGTTCCATCGTTTTTGACCCTGCGCAGTTTGATGAATTTGATGCGGTATTAAGCCCCGAAGATTTTTATCTCGCCGCACATCAGGAGATTTACCGTGCCATGCTCTCTTTGGCGCATCGTGATCTCCCTATAGACGAGGAGTTTATCCGCAAAGAGCTCACCGCAAAGCAAAAATTCGATGAGCGGGTGATGGTGGAGATCCTCACCGCTAATCCAATCGCCAACACCAAAGCCTACGTTCAAGAGATCAAAGACAAAGCGATCAGGCGCCATCTCTTGACCCTCACCACTGAGATCAAACGGGTGACCCTAGAAGAGGAGTTAAGTGGCGCCGATGTGGTCGATTTGGTCGAGAAAAAACTCTACGAAATTACCCAAAGCTCCCAAGCGACCGATTTTAAAGATGCGCCGTCGATTGCCGAGGATACGTTAGCCTATATCGATGAGATGAAAGCCCGAGGTGATTCGGTTCTTGTCGGGGTCGATACGGGATATGCAGAGCTGAACAAAATGACGACGGGATTTGGTAAGGGGGATCTTGTCATTGTCGCCGCCCGTCCGGCGATGGGGAAAACCTCATTTGCTCTCAATATGGTTCAAAACCTCCTTGATAAAGGGAAAGGTGTTGCGTTCTTCTCACTGGAGATGCCGGCAGAGCAGTTGATGCTGCGCCTCCTCAGTGTTCAAACCTCGATTCAGCTTCAACGCCTTCGCGTCGGGGATATGAATCCGCAAGAGTACAAACAGCTAAGCGATGCGGTCGATAAAATGCGTCGCTCTAAACTCTTTGTCGATGATCACGGCTCGGTCAATATCCATCAGCTCAGATCCAAACTCAGAAAGCTCAAATCTCGTCACCCTGAGATCGAACTCGCCGTCATCGACTACCTCCAAATCATGAACGGTACAGGGGGAAAAGATCGTCACTTAGAGGTGAGTGAGATCTCTCGTGGTTTGAAAATGTTAGCACGCGAACTTGAAATCCCTATTGTTGCCCTCTCTCAGCTCAATCGCGGACTCGAATCACGCGCCGATAAACGTCCAATGCTCAGTGATATCCGTGAATCGGGATCGATCGAGCAGGATGCCGATATCATCCTTTTTGTTTACCGCAATGATGTCTACCTTTACAAAGAGGAGAAAGAGCGGGAAAAAGAGGCGATAGCCGCCGGAAAAGAGTTTATCAGTAAATACGTCGAAAAAGAGGAAGAGGAGGCTGAAATCATCATCGGAAAACAGCGTAATGGTCCAACGGGGCACGTGAAGCTCATGTTTCAGAAAAAATTCACCCGCTTTGTCGATCGTCCGACGTTCGGGGCGGCGCAAATCGTCTATGAGACAATCGACATGAAAAGTGCGACAATGAATATCGATGAGGGTGTTGAAAACGTTTCGATGCCTATCATTTAGTAAAGTGTATGTCTAAATTAGAGCGCGTCGACCTTTTTGACCGCAAAAGCGGCTTACTCTTTACCCTCTTTCTTCTCATTGTCCTATCTCTTTCCCTCTCTTATGAATATTTCCAATATACCAAACTCAAAACTTTCGACGATCCTTTGGTTCGCGCCTCCGTCATCGATCAAGAGGTAAGGATGATCGGAGACAAACCAAAAACCTCTATCAAGCTCCGACTCGAAAACGGTGCCACGGTACGATGCGCTATGTCACCCTATTTGCGCGATTTGAGAGGAAGGGAGGTTTTGGTGGAACTCCAAGTCGCAAAAGTGAGTTTTTTGGACTATCTCAAAGGGATGCGGACGCGGGGGGCAATCGTGGAGGTTTATCCTCATTTGAGTCTCAAAGAGAGGTGGTATCGCATCATCGCCTCTTCTCATGAAGATTCGTGGATGAAAGAACTTTATGGTGCTTTATTCGTAGCAACCCCTATGTCGCAAGAGTTTCAGAGTCTAATTGGGGGGATGGGGCTAAGTGCGGCAATCTCGATCAGCGGATACCATTTTGCGATCCTCTCGATGATTGGATTTTTTCTCCTTCGCCCGATCTACCGTGCCGCTCAGGATCGCTATTTCCCCTATCGGCACGGTAATCGAGATGTCTATTTTGTTATTTTGATGGTGTTAGGATTTTATCTGTGGGCATTGGAGTTTAACCCTGCGATGGTACGATCGTTCGGGATGATTGCGGTAGGGTATTGGCTCTATGATCGGGGGGTGAAGATCATATCGTTTCAAACTCTCTTTGTGACGATTGGGCTGTTGCTCGCTTTTTTTCCGAAGCTCTTTTTCTCTATGGGGTTCTGGTTCAGCGCGTTTGGAGTCTTGCTGATTTTTATTTTTATCCGATACTATGAGCATTGGAAGCCATGGCAGATATTTTTAGCCCTTAATGGCTGGTTGTACGTGACGATGCTCCCGATATCGCTCTCGATCTTCGGAACGTTTGGATGGTTTCATGCCGGATCGATCGGACTGAATATCCTCTTTAATGTTTACTATCCTCTCGTATTGGTATTGCACGGAATCGGACAAGGGGAATTGCTCGATCCGTATCTGTTGAAGATGTTTGAGAGTGCCCAAGTCATCAATGTGACTATTCCGATGAGTGTCGGATGGTTGAGTGTTATTTTAGCGTTGGGATCGATGTGGAGAAAAGAGGCTTTTTGGTCTTTGGGGGTTTTGGGCGTTGCTACTTTTGGTAGCGCGGTTTATCAGATAGCATAGTTTTATCCCGTAGATGACGATAATCCATGAGACGTAAATCCATAAAAAGAAAAAGATGAGAGCCGAAAAAGAGCCGTACATCGTAGCGTAGGTCTTGTTGTAAAAAACGTATTGGATGAAACTGTTTTTTGCCAATCCCCAAACCACGGCGACGATAAACGAACTCATTGCCGCGGCTTTGATCGAAACGTCGGCATTGACGGCGATTTTGTAGATCAGAAAAAAAATCCCCCACAGTAAGAGAAACGGAAATATCGAGAGGGCGCTTAAGGCAAAACCGCTGACGTTGGCTTCCAAATAGGCTTTGAGGCTCATCGATGCGATGAGAACGATCGGGGTGAGGGTAATCAATGTCCAATAGGTGGTGAGGGCATCCCACATACCCCGTTTGGAAGTTTTGAAGATTTTTCCGACGATGTGTTCGAAGTTTTGAAAAAAGAGCAGTGATGAGACAATCATCGTCGTAAATCCGATAATCCCGAGTTGAACCGAATTTTTAAAAAACGAATCGAGATAACCGGCAATCGCGGCGGTTTGCACCGGCATAATGTTCTCAAAGATAAAAATTTGGATTTTGGCGTATTGGTCTTGGAAAACGGGGACGTTGGCGATGAGGCTCAGCGAAATGATGAGGAGCGGTACGACGGTGAAGATGGTATAAAAACTGAGGCTCGAAGCATAAACGGTAATCTCCCGATCAAATAGCATCAGGAAGAAAAGGCGAATATGTCTCAAAGCCGCTTTGAGATTCATCGATTACTCAAGCCCCATTTTGTTCGGGTTGAGGATGTTGTTGGGATCAAAAGCCCGTTTGATCGATTGGAACAACGCCATCTCTTCGGGGGTGAACGCCATCCCCATATAGGGGGCTTTGGCCAAACCAATACCGTGTTCTCCGCTGAGGGTGCCGCCGAGATCGATGGTTGCGTGGAATACCTCTTCGATCGCTTGATAACCGATTTTGACCTGTTCGGGATCTTTGCCGTCCACCATGACATTGGTATGGACGTTCCCATCTCCCGTATGTCCAAAGCA
>JACXUE010000235.1 GCA_014764075.1 Sulfuricurvum sp. | reverse complement strand
TTTTCGGCATAACCGATCAGTTCAGCCTGTTTTTCATCGTAAATTGATTGCTTGATAAATAGAAATAAGAAAGAGGAGAAAAGGATAACCAATGCCGCCGAAGCGACAATGAGTTGGAAAAGAAAGCGGCGTCTTATACTTCTTTTGGAAAACAAAAGCGATATCCTCGACGGCGAACCGTTTCGATCGTAGTGATTCCGAGTGGTTTATCCATTTTTTGACGGATCTGGTTGATCGCAACCTCGATGACGTTCGGGGTAACCAACTCAGGCTCTTCCCAAATAGCGTCGAGTAATTGCTCTTTGGAGACGATTTGGTCGCGATGGCGAGCTAGATGTGTAAGCACTTCAAATGGTTTCCCTTTGAGTTCGATCTCTTTTTCTTTGTAGATGATTTTTTCCTCTTCGGGATTGATGATCAAATCATCGATTTCGATAATGTTGCTTCCGCCGAAACGGAGACGCGCTTCGATACGGGCCACAAGGACATCAAAATCAAACGGTTTGCGGATATAGTCATCCGCACCGGCACGTAGCGCTTCGATTTCACTTTCATTGTCATCACGGGCAGAGAGGACAACGACGACGGTTTTAGGGGTGTTGGTTTTGATATCGGGGATGATGTCGACGCTGTTACCGTCCGGCAGCATCCAGTCCATCAAAATAAGGTCGTAGTTACGGATGTCAAGATAGTACTCACCATCTTTGAGAGTTTCAACGACGTCACTTTGATAACCAAACTCTTTAAGCCCTTCTGCAAGGGTTTTATTGAGGGTTACCTCATCTTCAATGATCAGAATACGCATTCAGATTCCTCATGGTACGGAAATTTTGCCGAAATGATACCATAGTTTTAGAAAATTTTAAACTTTTTTTCAATTGTTTTTAAAAAATGAAATGAGAATAAACGTTTACGGCGTGAATAGGGGTGTTTTTGAGGGATTTCATCTCCCCCCTATAGTAGAAGGGGAGAAACTATTTAGAAGGGTTAGGGATAATTTTAATCTCTACGCGTCGATTTTTTTCACGACCTTCGGCGGTATCGTTGGATGCGATCGGCATCGTTTCGCCAAACCCTACCGAACGGATACGATTGGAATCGACCCCTTTAGCGGTAAGATACGAAGTGACGCTTTGGGCGCGAAGCTGTGAAAGGGAGAGATTGGTGTTATTGTCACCGATACTGTCGGTATGACCTTGCACTTCGATTTTGGTCTCAGGATATTTGACCATTACGTTGGCAATATCATCAAGTACCGGAGTAAAGGTCGGT
>JACXUE010000069.1 GCA_014764075.1 Sulfuricurvum sp. | reverse complement strand
TTCAATGCTCCAAACATTCCTCGGGAAAATTTTCGGTACCAAAAACGATCGTGAAATCAAAAGATACCTCAAAAGAGTAGCTCAAATCAACGGATTGGAACCGCGTTACGCATCCATGAGTGACGAAGAGTTACAAGCGGCTTTTGAGACGTTGAAACGACAAGTTCGTAACTGCGAAAAGACGATGGATGATGTTTTGGTCGATTCCTTTGCTATCACCCGTGAGGCATCTAAACGTGTTCTTGGAATGCGCCATTTTGACGTCCAGCTCATCGGGGGGATGGTATTGCACGAGGGGCGTATCGCAGAGATGAAAACAGGGGAGGGAAAAACCCTCGTCGCGACGTTGCCGGTCGTCCTTAATGCGATGGAGGGCAAAGGGGTTCACGTCGTGACCGTCAACGATTATCTTGCTAGCCGTGATGGTACCCAAATGTCCGAACTCTATGCATTTTTGGGATACACGACGGGGATTTTGGTCGAAACCGGATACAACCCGAGTTTTAAACGGGAACAATACGGGTGTGATATCACCTACGGAACCAATAACGAGTTTGGCTTCGACTATTTGCGTGATAACATGACTTATAGCAAAGAGCACATGGTTCAACGGGGACATTCGTTTGTCATCGTCGACGAAGTAGACTCGATTCTGATCGACGAAGCACGTACTCCGCTTATCATCTCAGGACCGACTAATCGTACATTGGACAACTACATTCGTGCCGATCAGGTGGCCAAAGCACTCATCAAAGATCAACATTTTACAGTCGATGAAAAAGATCGGCTGGTATTGATTACAGAAGAGGGGATCGCACGCGCCGAAGAACTCTTCGGTGTTGACAACCTCTACAGCATCGAAAATTCGACACTCTCCCACCATCTTGACCAATCGCTCAAGGCAAATTATGTTTTTGAACGGGATGTCGATTATGTCGTTCAAGAGAATCAAGTCATCATCGTCGATGAGTTTACTGGGCGTTTGAGCGATGGTAGACGCTACTCTGAGGGGCTTCATCAGGCATTGGAAGCCAAAGAAGGGGTTGCAATCAAAGAGGAGACCCAAACGCTCGCCGACATCACCTATCAAAACTATTTTCGTATGTATAACAAAATCGGCGGTATGACCGGTACGGCACAAACCGAAGCGACCGAATTTGCCCAAATCTATAATCTCGATGTTGTGTCTATCCCAACCAACGTTCCGGTTATCCGTCAGGATTTGAACGATTTGATCTACAAAACCGAAGCGGAAAAATTTGCCGCCGTTATCAAAAAAGTAAAAGAGCTTCATGCTCTCGGTCAGCCAGTATTGATCGGTACCGCATCGATCGAGAAATCGGAAAAACTTCACGAGTTATTGAAAGCCGAAAAAATCCCCCATACAGTATTGAATGCGAAAAACCACGCTCAAGAGGGTGAGATTATCAAAAACGCGGGTGTGCAAGGGGCGATTACGATCGCGACGAATATGGCAGGACGCGGGGTCGATATCAAGGTGAGCGATGAGATCAAAGCGCTTGGCGGATTGTATATTCTCGGAACCGAGCGCCACGAAAACCGTCGTATCGATAATCAGCTACGGGGGCGTTCGGGTCGTCAGGGAGATCCGGGAACATCGCAGTTTTACCTCTCTCTTGAGGATAATCTTCTCCGTATTTTCGGTTCCGATAAGATCAAGGCGATCATGGAGCGTTTAGGGGTTGAAGACGGCGAGTACATCGAATCGGCAATGGTGACCCGTGCGGTGGAAAAAGCGCAGAAAAAAGTCGAAAATATGCATTTTGAGGGGCGCAAGCATATCGTTGAATACGATGATGTCGCCAACGAACAACGAAAAATCGTTTACAAATTCCGCAACGAATTGCTCAATCCAGACTATAACGTCGGTGAAAAAATCGATACGATTCGCGAAGAGTACGTTGATCGTCTCCTCTCAAACGCTGGAATCTTCAGCGGTATCCCACAAGAGGAGATCGATTTGGAGCGCCTTGGGTTGATGTTGCGTGAAGAGATGAACGCAATCCTTGATCCTACTATTTTTGAAAGACTCTCGTATGAAGTGATTCGCGATACGTTGATCCAAGCACTTAAAGCTCAATACGAAGACAAAATGTCGGTTGTCGATCCCAAATTACGCAACGACATCGAACGTGAAATTTATCTCAAAACACTCGATACCGCATGGCGCGAACACCTTTATCAAATGGACACCATGAAAACGGGGATCCGTCTTCGCGCCTACAACCAAAAAGATCCGTTGGTCGAATACAAAAAAGAGAGCTTCAACCTCTTTAGCGAGTTGGTTGAGACTATCAAAGTCGATACCATCAAAACGCTCCACGTCATCCAATTCCGTGTCGACAGCGTCGAAGAGGAGGCAGAAGCGCTTGCCCGTCAAATGGAACTGGAAAAAAAACAGGAAGTCTACCAAATGTCTTTGAATCAGGGGGAGAATCCTCAGAATGATAAGAAAGTTTCCCGTAACGACGATTGCCCGTGCGGAAGCGGTTTGAAATACAAAAACTGCTGCGGAAAATCGGGACCTAAAAAAGGGGTATTCGCCTCTTGAATATCGTCCCTTTTCTCGTCAAACGATTTCTACGTTTTGACAAAGAGCAGCCCTTTATATCCCTCTCCGCACTCCTTGCATTCTCCGGAATCGCATTAGGTGTGATGGTGCTCATCATCGCGATGGCGCTGATGAACGGGTTTGATAACGAGTTCAAAAAGAAACTCACCGTCATGAACTATCCTCTCACCATTCAGCCCAAATTTTTCGGTACGGTCGATACGGCATTGGTCGACGATTTGCGTCTTAAATTTCCCGATTTGGCGTTTAGCCCCTACGTCACCTCTGCCGTCCTCGCCCGCAGCGGCGATCAGATGGAGGGGGGATATCTGTTCGGTGTCGATTTTGCTCAGGAAAAAAAAGTTAATGCCGTTTTGGCTAAAGGATTGAAAAACGGTGTACCCAAAGGATTCGAGGTGATGATTGGGCAAACCCTCAAAGAGGAATTCATGCTTCAAGAGAGAGAAAAACTCACCTATATCTTCACCCAGATGGAGCCTGGCGGTATGGTTCTCGCACCCAAAATGAAACGTTTTGCGCCGGTTGCAACGTTCAATTCAGGGTTGAGTGCCTATGACAAAGGGTTCTCCTATACTTCTATCGATGCGATGCAGCGGATACTCGGTATACCCGAAAATCTCTACGACGGGATCCATATCTACTCGCCCAATCCCGAAGCCGATATCCATCGGATTGCCGCCGTCCTTCCCGATACCGTCTCTATTCGGGGATGGTGGGAAGAAAACGGCAACTTTTTCGCCGCGTTGAAAATGGAAAAAATGTCTCTGTTTATCGTGTTGATGCTCATCATCCTTATCGCTGCGATCAACATCATCTCGTCATTGTTGATGACGGTGATGAATCGCCGAAGCGAGATTGCATTACTCATTTCGCTTGGAGCTTCCAAAGCGGAAGTGAAAAAAATCTTTTTGATTTTGGGGGTCGTCATCGGTGCGTTAGGGATCACCACAGGGGCGATTTTGGGATTTTTAGGAATGTGGATACTCGGGACGTTTGAGATCATCTCATTGCCTATCGATGTCTATCCGACCTCCACATTGCCGCTTGATTTGAGTCCAGTCGATTTTTTCTCGATTATTATCGGTGCGTTTGTAATCGTCTTGCTTTCGGCATGGTATCCTCAATAGTTTTAGATAGATTTCGGGTTTCATCGATACGGATCCCCAAATGAGAGAGATTTGAGCATACCTCTTTTCGCACTAGAGGAGAGTGCTCTCCAATCCCTCCGGTAAAAATGACGGCATCCACCCCATTGAGGATAGCCATATATTCACCGAGCTGTTTACGCAATCGGAAGCAAAACATCTCAACTGCGAGTGCCGCATGGAGATCTCCTGACTCTTTGGCGTTGATGATACTGCGTAGATCATTCGTTCCGGCGATCGCTTTCAATCCGCTTTGTTTATTCAACAAAACGTCTATTTCATCGATACTAAGTCCTTTTTCTCGCATTAAATAGCCGATGATCGAGGGATCGATGCTTCCGCTTCGCGTTCCCATCATCAATCCCTCCAGCGGCGTCATCCCCATAGAAGTATCGATACTGATACCCTTTGCAATCGCGCAGGCACTCACCCCGTTGCCGATATGAAACGTGATAAGGTTAAGTTCATCGATTGGTTTGCCCAGCCATTGCGATGTTTTTTGGCTGACGTAATCGTGTGACGTACCGTGAAATCCATATTTTCGAATATGATAGTGTTCGTACAGATCGTGGGGAAGCGGATACCGATAGGCATATTCAGGCATACTCCGATGAAACGAAGTATCGAAAATCGCGATATGGGGAACATTTGGGGCAATGTTCCGAGCGGCGATTATCCCTTCCAGATTAGCGGGGTTATGGAGGGGTGCGAAAGGAATAAGATAGTTGATCTCCCGAATGACCTCATCATCAATAATCACAGGTTCATGAAACTTTTCTCCCCCGTGGACGACACGATGAGCAAACCCTTCAATCTCACTCAGATTGATATTATGACGTATCAAATTCCCTTGCATTTCGAGAAAAGCATCGTGATAATCGCTTACCTCTTCAATTAGACCGTGATCGATCGCCTCTAAACTTTGAGCTTTATAAACGGTGTATTTGATCGATGAACTTCCGGCGTTGATGACAATAATGCTCATTCCTCTCCCCCTTGGGCTTGGATCGCGGTAATCAGTACCGTATTAACGATATCGATGACATTGCATCCTCGGCTTAAATCGTTGACCGGTCTTTTTAGTCCTTGTAGAACCGGACCGATAGCAACCGCACCGGATGAACGCTGAACCGCTTTGTAGGTGTTGTTTCCCGCATTGAGATCGGGAAAAATAAATATCGTGGCACATCCAGCTACATCAGAAGCGGGGAGTTTCAAACGAGCAACGTCCGGATCGATCGCGGCATCGTACTGGATTGGTCCTTCAATCAGCAGATCGGGAGAGAGTGTCTTGACGATAGCGGTCGCTTTGCGGACTTTATCGACGTCGCTGCCGTGTCCGGAATCCCCCGTAGAGTAGGAGAGCATGGCAATTTTGGGCTCAATTCCGAATTGTTTGGCAGTTTTTGCCGAAGCGATGGCGATTTGGGCGAGTTGTTCAGCATTGGGGTCTTGGTTAATGGCACAGTCGGCATAGACCAAAACTTGATTGGGCATGCACATAAAAATTAGGCTGGATACAAAGGTAATAGGGAGGCGCGTTTTGATAATTTGGAGTGCGGGGAGGATTGTATCTTGAGTCGTATGGAGCGCGCCTGAGACCATACCGTCCGCATCGCCGTTATAGACCATCATCGTTGCAAAATAGGTTCGATGCATCATCGCATCACGAGCCGTATGTAAACTAACCCCTTTGTGTCGGCGCATTTGGTAAAACTGATCGATATAGTTCTGCATGAGGGGCGAGGAGTTCGGATCGATGATTGTTGCTCTCGAAATATCAACTCCCAAAGTTCCTGCACGGTTTGCAATGTTTATTGGATCGCCGAGTAAAATCAGATCAACCGCATTGCGCTGAAGAAGAATGTCGGCGGCGCGGAGTACCCTCTCGTCATCGCTCTCAGGTAATACAATTCGTTTTCGATTGCGATGAGCACGCTGAAAGAGGAAATATTCGAACATAGAAGGGGTTATAACATCGGTATGGGTTGTTTGAAGGAGTTTCATGAATTCTTCCCCATCGACAGCTCCCATAAACTCACCCATTGCCAATGCGATTTTGCGATCATGTTTCGGACAAAAATAGGGGATGATGTGTTCGATTAAAATGGCGGTTTGATAGGTGTCATGGGGAACAGAGAGGATGGCGATGTGTGAGCTGGAAATTCCACGTAGAAGATTTAAAAAAGACTCAGGCGGAACAAGTCCTCCGGTAAGTACAATCCCCGCAAAAGATGGAAAATTGGTCGAACGGTTGGCAAACATGACACTTAGGATCACATCCAAACGATCTCCTGGAACAATGATCAAATCACCCTCTTCAAAATGATCGATCAGATGTACAACACTCATCGCCGCAATTTTTGGTTTCTTGATAGTGCGCTGCAAATCGTGCTGTTTACCAAAAACAAGATCAGCGTTGAGAGATCGTTTCACTTCGCCAACACTCAGAGCATTAAGACCGTCTAGCTCCCTCATGCAAAAGATCGGAGTAGGGTGTTCATCTTTCAAGCACTTAAAATGATCGCACTTTTTTGGGTCGAGACGGTTCACAATGACGCTTAATAGTTCGATACGGTGGTTTTTGAGCGATAGCCTTTCCATTGCAATCTCATTCGTGAGATGTTCCAATGTTTTTGATTTGCCGTTTAGGACGCACAGATAGGGAGATTGGAGGTTTTTGGCGAGTGTATGGTTGAAATTTTGCGACCATATTGTCGAAATCGACGAGAGATCAAACCCTTGAATGAGGACGAAATCATAACTGTTTTCAAGACGGTGATAGTGATCGATGATGGTTTCGATCACTTCCGATTCTCGATTTTCGGATAGGAGCGATTCGAGTTCATCCAAGGTATAGCTAAAACACTCTTGTTCCGTTTGCTTAAGTCCGAAATGTTCTCGCATAAAGCGGACATCGTTATCTGCACGTGCAGCGATCGGCTTGTAAAACGCAATTTTATCGAGATGACTTTTGAGAAGTTCCATCGTGCCCATCGAAACAAACAATGATCCTGCATTGGGTTCAAGTGAAGCGATGTAGAGATTACGAACACTCATATCAAAACTCCTCTGTTTTGTAGGAGCATATTAACATGAATAAAAGAAAAAAGGAAGTTTAAAGTGGTGACCCCAAGGGGATTCGAACCCCTATGGCCAGAATGAAAATCTGGAATCCTAACCATTAGATGATGGGGCCACTTTAAAAACAAGAAGGGCTCAAATAAACTTGAGTCGGAATTATATTTATCGATAACTGAAAAAAAGCTAAAACGAATCTGTTTCCCCGTATGATAGACGGGAAAGGGATGTTAGTTGTTGTAGAATGAACGAAGTGCGCGGATGATAACGGCATTTTTAGAGATGCTTTCCGCTTTTGCGTTATTGTCAACCAATTCATAAACATCCAACGGCAATGAGATCGAGAATGTTTTGGTTTCAACTTTTTTTCGTTTAGAGACAAGGCTTGTAATGTTTTGAAGCATATCAAGAATCTTTTTCGTATCAATCGGTTTTTGAATGAAGCTGTTGACACCCACTTCGATCGATTCAGATATTTTTTGGATATCGTTACTTGCGGAGATAACAATGATAATTTGTGAAGGGTTGATGGAACGGATACGACGTGCCAATTCGATACCGTCGATTTCAGTCATGATGATATCAACGAAAACGATATCCGGATTTGTTTTTTCATACATACGGAGCGCTTCAGCTCCATTATAAACAGAAGTTACATCTGCGAAAAAGTTTTTGAATGTAGAACTGAGAAGGTCATTGGCAACTGCTTCGTCTTCAACTACCATTGCCGTAAGTTTTTTCGTTTGTTCAGTAAGCTGGATTAAATCAACACTTGATGACATGAAAACTCCTTTGTTGTATGTAATGACATGTTAAATAATGTCGCTGTGGTTAATTGTTGAAATTATAGATAATATTTTTTAGCATCACCTTAAAAAAACATTTTTTGTGATAAAAATTAGATTGTTAAAATTGTTAAAATCGTTTGAATTGTTCAAGCCACTCAATATTGGATTCATTCGTTTTTTCTTGCTGACGTAAAATCGAGTCGATAATGCTAAGTAAGGTTAAACGATCCATAAACTGAAGCAAAGCGGGATCGATATGGGTTGGTTTTATCCCGTTGTACCGGTTTAAAAGATTTTCAATATCGCGGATAAGCTCTTCGTTTGTTGATTCCATATTATAGAAGTATATACCAATTTACTTAAATTGTATAATTGATTTACATAATATATATTATATTGAAGATGATAAAGAAGCCTAAGATACCGCCCAAAGCTCTCTTAAACCCACTATCTGTTAGAATTCCGAAAAAAATTAGGAAATAGTATATGCTCCGTTTTGCTCCAAGCCCGACGGGAGATATGCACGTCGGCAATCTTCGAGTCGCTTTGTTTAACTATATATGCTCGATTCAGCGTGAAGAGCCGCTGTTAATCCGTATTGACGATACCGATATTGAACGTAACATCCCCGGAAAAGAGAAAGAGATTTTTGAGATTCTTGGGCTTTTCGGGATCGAATACCAAGAGCAACAAATTCAGAGCAATAACCTCCGGTTCCACCGTGCCATGGCATTGCAACTCCTCCAAGACAAAAAAGCATTCAACTGCTTTTGTACCCCCGAACCCCTCGAAGCGAAACGTTACAACGGAGCCTGCGAAAACCTACCTGCCGAAGAGGTGATCGATAACCCCCTCCCCTTTACGATTCGACTCAAAAAACCAAACCATCCGATCACGGTAACCGATATTATCAAAGGAGAGTCGACGTTTACTCCCGATGAGATCGACAATTTTATATTGATGAGTGCCAAGAAATATCCGACCTATAACTTTGCGTGCGCAGTGGATGATATGCTCTGTGATATCTCCCTTGTCATACAAGGAGAGGAACACCTCACCGATACCCCTAAACAAATCGCGATCCATGAGGCACTCGGATATACAAAAAAAGTGGAGTACGCCCATTTGCCAATCCTCCTTGGGGAGACCGTAAGTATCAAATGGCTCCTCGAAGAGGGATTTTTGCCCGAAGCGATCAGCAATTACCTTATTTTGCTGGGAAACAAAACGCCGTGTGACATTTTCACTCTCCAAGAGGCGATCAAATGGTTCGATTTACAATCGCTCTCCAAAGATCCTATCCATTTTGACATTGAAAAACTGCGCGCTATCAACCGTGAACACCTGCGTGGGCTCGATCCCAAAGAGCTCTCCCGCTACGTTGGATTCGCCGACGAAGAGATCGGAAATCTCGCCAAACTCTTCCTCGAAGACGCAAGTACCCTCAAAGAGCTCCGTGTGAAAGTGGGTGCGGTATTCGCCCCTAAAAATCTTCCGAACGAATACAAAGAGGAATTTGAACGCTTGCGTGATTTGACCCTCAAAGCTCCCCATTTTGACGATTACGAATCGTATAAAACTTATTTGATCGACCAAAGCGGACTCCAAGGGGAAAATCTCCTTAAGCCGCTCCGACACCTCCTCAGCGGTGCGGAACACGGTCCGGAAATGGCCGATTTATACATGTACATTAAAAATTATCTCAAAGAGGTGGCAAAATGATGGGTGGAATACTCTCAGGGATCGGCGGAATCGTCCATTCGCTTGTGACGGTCTATATTTGGATCGTGATTATCGGAGCACTGCTCACATGGGTACGTCCCGATCCGTATAACCCGATTGTGCAAACCATCTATAGGTTGACACAGCCGGCATATGATTTGATTCGTCGTCTCATGCCTACCGTATTTAACGGTATCGATTTGGCTCCGATCATTTTGATCGTGGCACTGAATGTTATCGATGTCATACTCATCAATGTTATCAATGCATTGGTAATGGCGTGAAACGATCTTTTCTCCTCTCTTTGGCACTTTGCGGTGTCTTGAATGCCATCACACTCGATCAAATCAACGATAAACCCCCATCACGTGCAAAAAATTTCCTCATATGGCAATTTTTAAAGCAAGATGTCAATGCGTCCGAAGCATCCGAAGCGTTTTATCAAGTTGATACGGTCAATGAACGTTTTTTGTTTGATTATGCGGCAAAAACAGATGAAGCGGAGATCCGATATACCGCCGAATGTATGCAAAAAGCCTCGACGGAACTGATGAATATCGAGCAAGACGATTGTCTCTATCTCGCCCTCTCTCCGATCAAAGCACAACATTTGCAAAGCTATGAGCGTGAACTGCTGGCAATGCGCTTGGGGGATCGTTTCGGCGATGTGCAATGGCTTCGGACAATGAACCACAACAACCACTTCACCCTCTACAGCGATTTGGAACCTTCGCTTAGACTCTTTCTGATCTCCGGAAACAATTATCGGCAAGATCATTTCAACCATTTTGTTGACGATGAAACACTCTCAAAGCTTACTGCGATGCGCGGTTTTAATCAGCTTGTCTATCTCACGACGACCGATCCGAAAATGACAATGCTTCAAGAATCTCTGAGCAATGTGAGCGGAGGCTATTACGACCCCCAAACCCATTTTTACCTTGGGATCAATGCGCTCAAATTTAAACGCCTCAATAATGCCCTCTTCCATCTCAGAGAGGCAAAACGTCGTTCCCTCTCACCAATCGAAAAAGACAAAAATACATTTTGGATATACCAAATTACTTCAGACGAAAATACCCTCAACGAATTGGCCGCCTCTTTGGATATTAACAT
>JACXUE010000234.1 GCA_014764075.1 Sulfuricurvum sp. | reverse complement strand
AAAGTGGTTTCTAGAGGTGCCCTGATGTTACGCACTTTACGCTCAAAGCCCGCAAAGCGACAGAGACAGCCTTGCCGATGCTAACACATATCGGCTCGGCTCCAAAGCTAAAAAAGCCAAGCAGTTGGCTTTTTTAACGCTTTTCACCCATAAAGCTTGCCATATCTTTTGGATATGGCAGAAAACTGCCCATATTGTCCTTGATTTCATCAAGTGGGTAAGGTCAGTTACAGAATTTAATTAAGTCTTCTTTATAATTGCACCTATAATTTTATACCTGAGGATAGTTATGAACTATTTGCGCATTCAAGGCCCTACAAAACTTAGCGGAACCGTCACCATTTCAGGGGCAAAAAATGCAGCTTTGCCACTCATTACCTTGACACTTTTGGGACACAACCCTATCACCATGAGCAACGTCCCTGAAGTTGCCGATATTAAAACCCTTCTCAAACTCCTCAGCAATCTCGGTGCAAGCTACACACTTGAAAATCATGTTCTTAAAATCGATACCTCAACCGTCAGTAATACGCTGGCAAACTACGACATCGTCAAAACGATGCGTGCTTCGATCCTTGTACTCGGTCCCCTTCTTGCTCGATTCGGTCACTGTGAAGTTTCTCTTCCAGGCGGATGCGCCATCGGTCAGCGTCCCATCGATCTCCATCTCAAAGCGATGGAAGCGATGGGTGCAACCATCACTATCCACGCGGGATACGTACATGCCGTCGCACCAAAAGGGCTCAAAGGTGCTCATATCATTTTTGATAAAATCACCGTCACCGGAACCGCTAACGTTGTTATGGCGGCGGCACTCGCACACGGCAAATCGGTCCTTGTCAACTGCGCCAAAGAGCCCGAAGTCGTTCAGTTGTGTGAAATCCTCCGCGACAGCGGCATTGACATCACCGGTATCGGAACATCTGAAATTACCATCATCGGAACCGGCGGCAAAACGATCGATTTGGTTGATTTTGAAGTGATCCCCGATCGTATTGAAGCGGGAACCTATATGTGTGCTGCCGCAATTACCGATTCTATCGTTACACTGGAGCGCGTACGCCCCGATCACCTCGATGCCGTTACGGCAAAATTGGAGCAGATGGGGTGTCGTGTAGAGTGCAGTGAAAACACCATGACGGTTTATCCAGCTACGGAACTCAAACATGTCAACATTGTTACACAAGAGTACCCCGCATTCCCAACCGATATGCAAGCACAGTTTATGGCTCTTGCCATCCGTGCTAAAGGGGCAAGTACGATTGATGAGCGATT
>JACXUE010000068.1 GCA_014764075.1 Sulfuricurvum sp. | reverse complement strand
AACTCGTTTTGGACATATTCGGAAAGACGATAGGGCGATTTAGCTCTCACCATCGTATGATCCGCACCAAAATAAAGGGTATAAAAATAGACCAAAGCGTTTTGGGCATGTTTGGGAAAACTCCCCGAAATACTTACCGGTCCGTACATGTATTTGACCTGCGGATTATGGCTGAGATAAGCACCGATCCCCTGCCAAAGATAATCAAGCGCTCGACTCCCCCAATATTTGGGCTGAACAAAACTGCGTCCCAATTCAATCGCATCTTCCAAAATAGGATCGAATTGATCACTCATGCTACACAAATCGGACATATAAAGACCCTCTTTTCCTAACCATGAGAGGATCCATTCACATTCGCCGATCCGATACGCTCCGGCAATCTCTAACGCCTCATCATCCCACAATACCAAATGGTGATAATACCGATCATACCCGTCGATATCCCGCGCATGGCCACTCCCTTCACCCACTTTACGGAACGAGTATTCTCGAAGACGACCGATTTCATTGATGATACTCGGTGCATTTTCATGCTCAATCAAATAAATGTGTTTGTTATCGCTCGTCATCCCCAAGAGTTCCCCTTTGCGAAGTTCGCTCCGCAACTCCTGCCGTGAAACCGGATGGGCAATAGAGCACTCCGTAGGGTAGATCCCTTTCTTCCCTTTGGCAACCCGTAAAAGGTGTTTACGAAACAATCGCGCATGATGCTTTTCACTGATGTTAAAATCGCTGAATGCTTTCTCACTCACCATCTCACCGATTGTAAAATCAAAAACACGGTTCCGCGCCGCAAAGATTTCGTGACTTAATATTGTCCACACCGATCATAAACTCTTTGAGTTGGGTAATCTCACCCAAAATCCGATTTGCCACAATTTTCACTTTTTTATCTTGGCGAACCGAACATACCATTTGGATTAAGCACAAAGCATCCAATGCGCCCAAAGGGTGATTCGCGACGATAATCACTTTACCCATTGTCGGAATGTTCTCAATTTGACGATGAATCGTTTTGTACGATACGTTTAAGTGTTCCAATACAGCATTGACAAAGTCAAGCCCCATTTTTTCGTGATGTTCTTCCATAAAACGGTTAATCGATTTTTCATGAATCAGCAAACGCATTAAACCGACAATCGTTTTATTAACTATTGAGGGGTAGCGAAAAATATTCGGATGTTCTTTTCTCAAAATCATTTCTGCATTTACCATGATCTAACCTTTAACTGTTAAATACACATTTTTTTACTATGTATTAGGGTAATGAAACATTAGATAATCACGATTGCAATGGGATTACATAATGATTACGGTGCAGTTACATCGTTTTTAGAGAAAAAAATTATCAATAAATGTGAATAACTTCTTGTAACAACTTCTTAATTAATTTATAAATGTGACAATATTGTTGTAAAGCCCTAAAATAGGGAGTTTAAACGCGTTCGAAGAAAACCGATTTCAGTCTATTTTTAGATAAAAATTTTCTGAAAAAATTGAAAAAATGATCTAATTTTGCGTAAAAAATGAGAGGAGTTGTTCACAATAAGGTCACAGTGTGAATATTACACATTTTCCACAAAATTCAATGAGTTTTTTTTCGATTCAGAATTGATTTAGGGATATAACAGAGAGTACAATTCTGCGGTCTCCCTGGTGTGTTGACCGCATTTAATCCTACTTTTTACTTTTTTCTAATTTAACCCTTTGAGCATGGGTAATCGCTACCGCCATCGCATCAGTAATATCGAGAGGCTTGATCTCTTTGGTAATCCCCAATATCTGTTTCACCATAAACGCTACCTGCTCTTTTGCCGCTTTCGCTTTACCCGTCAACGCTTTTTTGACTTGCAAAGGGGTATATTCGGCGAACATCCCGTACTCTTGTAAAAGCTTCAGCGTTATTGCTCCTCGAAACTGAGCCAGTTTTAAGACCGTTTTAGGGTTGTGAGCATAAAAGATATCTTCCATCGCTACTTCATCAATCGTATGAACATGGAACAACTGCTCGATCGCTTCGGCTACTTGAGGGATTTGGTATTGAAGTTCTTCGGCTTTTATTTTAATCAGTCCGGCTTCGACGAGACGAATTTTTCGCCCTTCGATTTTAACAATCGCATAACCGCAATTTCGTGTCCCCGGATCAATCCCTAAAATATTCACACTGTTCCTTATGATCAACGCAATAGCCTAAGTGTATACCAAATAAAGTAAACTATTCGTTATTCACATAGGTGAATATCTACTATTCACTTCATTTTTGAGCCTAATTATAGGGAAATATCGGTATTATTTCTCATATTATTCACAGGGGTTGAAAATAAATGGATTCAATTGGTAAACAGGTTTTAAATGCTCTCAAAGGGGAAATCAATGAAATCGATTATCAACGCTATATCAAGCAACTAAACTTTGACGAAAATGAATCCAAAAGCAATTTAGCAATCTACCGTGCTCCAAATGCCCTCATCGCCAATTGGGTACGGACAAAATTCGCCGATAAAATCGCTCATCTCTTTGAAATCAAAACCAATGTCAAGCCGACTGTATCGATTTTAATCCAATCCACAACCCCTGCAACGAATCAAAACCCAATAGTACCTCAAAATATTGAACGTCCCAGCGGTTCGCTCCTCAATCCCTCATATACCTTTCAAAACTTTGTTGTGGGCGATTCGAACAATTTCGCTTTTATCGCCGCCAAAAGCGTATCCGAAAAACCGGGAGTCGTTTATAATCCTCTCTTTATCTATGGAGGAGTCGGTCTAGGAAAAACCCACTTGATGCAATCGGTTGGAAACGTAATGCTCTCACAGGGGAAAACCGTTATCTATACCTCGGTAGAACAATTTCTTAACGATTTTACCCGCCACCTCAGTAATCGTACCATGGATCGATTCAAAGACAAATACCGTAAGTGCGATCTCCTCTTGATCGATGATATCCAGTTTTTGAGCAACAAAAACCAAATCCAAGAAGAATTTTTCCACACCTTTGACGCTCTGCGCAATGAGAACAAACAAATCATCATCACCTCCGATAAACCCCCGAAAAAAATCGGCGGACTCGAAGAACGACTCAAAAGCCGGTTTGAATCGGGACTCGTTGCCGATATTCAACCACCTGAGCTCGAAACGAAAATCGAAATCATCAAGAAAAAATGTGAAATCAACCGTGTCAAACTCGACCGTGAAGTGATCAACTACGTCGCGACGATCATCGAAAACAATACCCGCGAAATCGAGGGGATCCTCTCGAAACTCAATGCCTACTCGCAACTCATGGGAGTCGATATCACCATCGAATTTGCCCGCAACGTCCTCAAAGAACAGCTCGCCGAAAAACGGAGTAATATCACCATCGATCTCATTATGGATATCGTAGCAAAAGAGCTCAATATCAAACCGAGTGAAATCCGCTCCAAAAGCCGTAACAGCAATATCGTCTACGCACGACGCATCGCAATCTATCTCTCCCGTTCGCTTACACCCAACTCAATGCCTCAGCTTGCTCAATATTTCGGGATGAAAGATCACACCGCCGTCAGTCATACAATGAAAAAAATCCAAGAATTAATGAAAAACGATGAAGATTTTCGGATGAAAGTGGAAGAATTATCCAATAAAGTATCAATTGCTACCCCTGAATAACCTTTTTGAGTTTGTAAAGGGGTTTTAAAAAAGATATAATTCTCTAAACGTGAACAGATGTGAATGAAATCTTGTGGATTCATCACATACTCAAAGCAAGTGAGATGGGAGTTTGTGCGGTGTTTTCACCCATTCACACCCCCTTATTACTAACTATTACAATTGATGTTATAAATAATAAAAGGAGTCGTTTATGAAAATTACCGTTGACAAATCGGTATTAGAAAATATTCTTTTGCATCTCCAACCTTTTTTAGAAAAAAAAGACACTTCCCAAATCACTTCACACATTTTTCTATCAACCGATGGACGAACCCTTTTTGCCAAGGCCACCGATTATGAAGTTGGACTTATGATCCAAACAAACTCTCTAAGCGTCGAAGAACCTGGCTCTCTTACCGCTAACGGTAAAAAACTTTTGGACATCATCCGTATCCTAAAGGATGAGGAGATCGAACTCTCTCTTGAGAAAGAAACGCTCCGTATCCGTCAAAAAAGATCGAATTTCAAACTCCCAACCTATAAGAGTTCCGAATTTCCCTCATTTCCTACAACTGAGGGAAAACCGAACATCGCAATCGACTCCCATGTTTTGATTGAATCACTCAAAAAAATCACTCCAGCAGCCGACACCAATAATCCAAAATTTGAACTCAACGGCGCCCTAATCGATATACGATCCAATCAAATCAATTTCGTCTCAACCGACACCCGTCGTTTGGCTTTGGTTCACATCGACAGTCAAAACGATGCCGAACTCTCGATTATTGTCCCTAAAAAAGCGATCATCGAAATTCAAAAACTCTTTATTGATAACATTGAAATTTACTACGACAATACTTATCTCATTATCAAATCCAAAGACTCACTCTTTTATACCAAACTCATCAACGGAAAATTCCCAGACTATAACCGTATTATCCCCCGTGAAGCTCATCGAACAGCCAACCTTCCTAAAAGTGCTATCGTAACCGCTATCAAACAAATTACGACCATCTCCAACGATCTCAAACTCACATTTCAAAGTGACGCTATATTGTTTGAGAGTCTAAGTGATGACAATATCGAAGCCAAAACAACCGTTGAGATTGAAAACGGATTTGACACACCGTTTATTCTAGCAATTAACAGCCGATATATCCTTGATTTCTTATCTCAAGTGAACGCTCCTGAATTTACCCTCGAAGCCAATGAATCGAATCAACCTTTTGTGTTAAAAGATCAAAATTTCATAACAATCGTTATGCCGATAGTGATTTAAGTTACAAAGTCAAAGAGATTCTATGCTCTTTTGACTCTCTACCCTTTTCTTTTCTAAAACTTTCTTTTTAGTTTCATTACGGTAAAATAAAGCCATTTAACACGCTAATGTGCGGGAGTAATCATGGAACACAACTACGGTGCCAGTAACATTAAAGTCCTAAAAGGTCTCGAAGCGGTTCGTAAACGACCGGGTATGTACATCGGCGATACAGGTCATAGAGGTCTTCATCACCTCATTTACGAAGTCGTAGACAACTCCATCGACGAAGCAATGGCGGGACATTGTGATACGATCACCGTAACCCTTACCAAAAACGGTAGCGCAATCGTCACCGATAACGGTCGCGGTATTCCGACCGATATGCATCCCACCGAGGGGATCTCTGCGGCAACAGTTGTTTTAACCGTACTTCACGCTGGGGGGAAATTCGACAAAGACACCTATAAAGTTTCAGGCGGTTTGCACGGGGTAGGGGTTTCGGTTGTTAATGCACTCTCAAGCGATCTTAAAATGACGATTTATCGTGACGGTCAAATTTTCGAGCAAAATTTTAAGTGCGGTATCCCCCAAGAGGCGTTAACCGTTACGGGAACTACACGCAAACGGGGAACAACGATCGAATTTTTCCCCGATCCCACCATTTTTACCGAAACGATTATTTTCGATTACGACTACCTTGCCAAACGGTTCCGCGAATTGGCCTACCTCAATCCACGTATCACGATCGTTTTCAAAGATGAACGAAGCAGTGCAAACAATACTTACCATTACGAGGGGGGTATTAGCCAGTTTGTCGCCGATGTAAATAAAAAAACGGTGGTTGCCTCTCCATTTGCGTTCAGTGAAAAGATCGAAGATATCGAGATGGATATTGCCCTTATGTATAACGACAGTTACGACGATAAAACCTTTACGTTCGTCAATAACATCAATACTCCTAACGGCGGTACCCATGAAGCAGGATTTCGTGCCGGTTTGACCCGTGTTATCTCAAACTACAACAAGCAAAACGGAAATGCGAAAGAAAAAGATGTCAATCTCACCGGTGAAGATGTTTCTGAGGGGTTGATCTGTGTCGTCTCGGTACGGGTTCCTGAGCCCCAATTTGAGGGACAAACCAAAGGGAAGCTCGGAAATACCTATGTTCGGCCATTGGTTCAAAAAGTTACCTATGAAAAATTGACGAAGTATTTCGAAGAGAATCCGATTCAAGCCAAAGCAATCGTCCAAAAAGCCCTTATGGCGGCACGCGGACGCGAAGCGGCTAAAAAAGCGCGTGAATTGACCCGCCGTAAAGACGCGATGACAGTAGGAACCTTACCGGGTAAATTGGCGGACTGCCAAAGCAAAGATCCATCGATCAGCGAACTCTATCTGGTGGAAGGGGACTCTGCGGGAGGTTCGGCAAAACAGGGGCGCGATCGTGTTTTCCAAGCGATTTTGCCGCTCAAAGGGAAAATTCTTAACGTTGAAAAAGCCCGTTTGGACAAAATTCTAAAAAGCGACGAAATCACCAACATGATTACCGCACTGGGATGCGGAATCGGTGATGAATTCAACGAAGAGAAACTCCGTTACCATAAAATCATTATCATGACCGACGCCGACGTCGACGGTAGCCATATTCAAACGCTGTTATTGACATTTTTTTTCCGTTATTTGCCGAAAATCGTCGAAAACGGCTATCTCTATTTAGCACAACCTCCGTTGTACCGCTATCAGAAAGGGAAAAAAGAGATTTACTTTAAAGATGACCGTGTGATGAACGCGTTCTTGATCGAAAATGGCATTGGTGCGCTAGAAATTGACAACATCGGATCAAACGATTTAATCAATTTTTTCAAAATGGTCGATCATTACCGTTCTACCCTTGATGCACTTGAGCGTCGTTACGCACTTGTCGATTTAATCCGTTATTTCATCGAAAATCCTGATTTGATCGGTCTTGAAATGAAAGAGATGTACGCAAAAGTGGAAGCGTTTTTAAGTGCAAACAACAATAATATCCTCAATAAAAGCGTGAGTGAAGATCAAATGCATCTGTTTGTTCAAACGGGAAGCGGATTGGAAGAGTTGATTATCAACGATGAACTCTTTGCATCTCCTCATTTTGCTGAAGCGAACTACATCTACCAAAAAATAAAAGAGTGGAATTTCCCGTTAGAGGGTGATTTGCTTGAACTGCTCACCAAAATTACCGATTTCGCGAAAAAGGGATCGTATATCCAACGTTATAAAGGTCTGGGTGAGATGAACCCTGAGCAGTTGTGGGAAACTACCATGACTCCTGAAAACCGAGTACTTCTTCGCATCACCATCGATGATGCTAAATCGGCAAGCGAGGCGTTTAACCTCTTTATGGGAGATGATGTCGAACCACGCCGTAACTACATCGAAACACACGCTAAAGACGTCAAACATTTGGATATTTAATTCGTATTCATGACCTATACTGAGCAAAAAGAGAGAGAATACCGCTTTGCGTTGGCATTGCGGATGGGATTACCGATATTTTTTCTCAGCGTTATCACCCTTTTTGCTCTATTAACGCGCAGTTATACTACACTCTCTTCATTGATCGTCCTCTCTATCGCCCTTTTGGGGATTATGGTCTATTTTATTTTTTATCTTATTTATCAAAGTTCGCATGAAAACATCACCGATACGATTACCCATACTTTTACCTTGGAATATTTTTTCAAACTGTTCAAAAAAGCGATTGGCAAAAACAAACAAACGCTTGTTTTGATCAATGTTGAAAACCTCTCCTCGATCAATGAGCGTTATGGGGTTAGTAACGGAGATAAAACGCTTCAAAACACGGCTTTAAAAATCGATGCTTTTTTTCGGGAGAAAAAAATTGATAAACTTCCGATAACCCGATATAAAGGGGGAGATTTTCTCCTCTTTTTGCCGGGAGAAAAAGAGAAGTATTCTTCGCTAATTGAACTGTTTTTAAGTAAATACGAAAACCATGTGAACAACGATATTGAGATCCGTTTGGACGCCATGATGATCGATACGCGGATAGGCAATGAAATCGATTTGTTGATTACCCGTTTGTATGAGCTTCGCAACGATCGGATCCATTCGGACAAAGAGGAGAATTATTCGATCACTGAACTCGAAAACGAGATTGTTAAAGCAGTCGAAAAACGAAATTTTTCGGTAGGGTTTTGGCCGGTATGCTGTGATGAATATCCCGTATATGCCTCAACCGTCAAACTAATCGATTCAGAGGGGCGTTTTATCCATCAGAGTCGTTATATTCCCGTTTTAAACCGTTTGAATAAAATCCGTCAGTTGGAGAGTGATATACTCGAAAAAATTGCTTCGGTATGCGATGAAAATTATCGTAATTTTATTATAAGTGTTTCTCCGGTGACATTGCGTAATCCCCATTTTTTCGAACACGCTTTGACACTGTTTGAACGTTATCCCGATGCACGTCATAAAATAACGTTGATGTTTGAAGA